>CAIRNL010000536.1 GCA_903879975.1 uncultured Chloroflexota bacterium
AGTATGCAAAGCGTCTGTCGTGATCACCGTCTCCTGCAAATCGTTGCGTGCCAGGAGTGTTTCGGCTGCACGCCGCTCATGCCCCTTCTTGGCGGTCTGCTCTGGGTCGAGCACAATCCCGGAGCCGTGATGAACCAAACTGACCAAATGGTTGAATTCACCATGTGCGCTCGCACCTCGCACCGTCTTGCCATCCACTGCCAGGCCATGCAGCTCACGCCCATCATGGGTGAGCAGCGTGCCGGCACCACCGCTTTCGTCAATCAAGCCCGCCTGAAACTTGCTCAAAGCCTCTTCCACTGTGGCGATGGTCACACCACACACGACACGACGCAGCGTCGCAAGACTTGGTATCCGACCTTTTTTCGGCTGCAATGCTGTTTTCAATTCGTCTCCGTGGCCTTGAACCCAACTGTTGATGTCAAGCAGCGTCTTTTTTCCGTTCATCAAGGCCGCGCCGATCACAACCAACAGAAACAGCCACTCGAATCGCTTCCCACGCGCATCTCGTGGATCCTCTACCTGGGCCAGCGCCTTAGCCAATGTGATTATAGTTCATTTTGCTCATCGCCTGCTCTCCTTTCTTGTTTGTCCGCAAGGAAAGAGTAAGCGATGAGTTTTGTATTGTGCAACGCCTCTGTTGTCTGCAATTTCTATGGTATCACGCGCCCGTTTCGCAACACAAATTCGCCCTAACCCTCTAGGGTGGCAGGGTTGACAACGATTCGTCGGGGTGTTAGTATGCACATGTGTCCACAGCTAAGAACAATTGTGCATGCTGGTTGAGCCGATCATTGAGTGGGCTAACGTCCGAATAGCCAGCCAGTGCACATCTGCGTTGTGGGTGACGTGTATCAGGTTGTTGAGTCTTCTTATCGATTTACCGAGAATGTAACAGTATTAAAAGGAGAGTCACATGCAAACACCGCAGTTTCGCCGTTATGGATTGCTGATGAGCGCGCTGCTCATCGTTGCCATTGTCTTATCCGCCTGCGCGCCAGCAGCGCAGCCAGCCGCACCCACACCACAGGCCGCAGCGCCGGCGATGGAAGGCGAGTGGACGCTGGCAAAAGCTGCCGAACCGTACAAGGGTACATCGATCAACTGCGTCTTCCTGGATCGCCCCGGCTATCGCGCGGCGATTGAGTTGATCCCAGAATTCGAAGCTGCCACGGGCATCGACGTTAATTGGGAAATCATGCCCTACGAGAACAGCCGCGAGAAGCAGGTGCTGGACTTCACCGGTATGACTGGCAACTATGACTGCGTGTTGATTGATGTGGTGTGGATCGGTGAATTCGCCGCATCGGGCTGGGTTGTGCCGATGCAGCAGTTCATGGACAATCCAGCCGTAGCTGACCCCGATCTCAATCTGGACGGTTTCTTCCCGATTCTGCTCGAGTCATTCGGTACGTGGGACAATGTCGTCTACGGTCTACCCTTCGACAACTACTCTGGTGTGCTCTTCTACAACCGCTGCATGTTGGAGGAAGCTGGGTTCGATGGCCCGCCGGCTACCTGGCAAGAGTTGAAGGATGTGTATGGGCCTGCGTTGACCAAGGATGGCCAGTACGCCTATGCCCTGCAGTCCCGCCGTGGAGAGACGCAGTCGGCAGACTCGTTTATGCGCATGATCTGGCCCTTCGGCGGTTCGCTGCTGGATGAAAATTTCGAGCCAAACTTGCTCTCGGAAGAATCGCTGGCCGGTTTGAACTTCCGCCAGGAACTGATGCAGTACATGCCGCCAGATATTGTCGAATGGGATCATGACGAGACGGTGCAGGGGCTGGCACAGGGCAATGTTGCCATGATTACAGAGTGGAGCGCCTTCAACGCCAATCTGACTAATCCAGAGACGTCGCGCATTGCTGATTGCCTCGACTACGCAGTGGAGCCGGCTGGCCCCGCAGGTTCGCGTCCGGCATTGGGCGGCTTCTCGTTAGGCGTGAGCGCCAACAGCTCACCAGAGAAACAGGCAGCGACTTGGCTCTTTATTCAGTGGGTCACCTCGGAGACAAAGGCGAAGGATTACATCCGTGCTGGCGGCGTCTCTGGCCGCATGAGCGCCTACGAGGATGCGGAACTGCAGGCTCAGTATCCGTACTTTGAGCCACTGGTAGTTTCCTGGAAGGAATATGGCAACCCGGTCTTCCGCCCGCGTTTCCCAGAATGGCCGGCAATTTCTGAGTTGATTGCGCAGACTGGCACAGAGATGATGCTGGACAGTATTTCTGTCGAGGAGGGCGCCCAGTTACTTAACGACCAGATTCGTCAGATTCTGGATAGCGCCGGGTACTACTCCGGCGATCGCCCCAAGCTGCAGTAAGGTGGGGAGCCACATGAGCAGCGCAGAATTCCATGCAATGGCTGCGCAGGCGATCAGTGAGGTGGGGGCGGTATTGGCCGCCCTCGCCCCTGACGATGCCGAGCGCATGTGTGACGAAATCCTGCGCGCCAAGCGTATTGCCTGCTATGGAGTGGGTCGCGAAGGATTGATGATGAAGGCACTCTGTATGCGCCTGATGCACCTGGGACTGGATGCCCACGTTGTTGGCGACATGACGACGCCACCGATCGGCGAAGGCGATCTGCTGATCGTCAGCGCCGGGCCAGGCGCGTTCTCGACGGTGCTGGCACTGATGGGTGTGGCAAAAGCAAGTGGCAGCCGCACCATGGTGGTGTCGGCACAGCCGCAGGGCCAAGCTGCACAGCAGGCAGATGCCACGATCTTTCTGCCAGCACAGACGATGGCGGATGATCAGACCGCGCCGACGAGCGTCCTTCCCATGGGTAGCCTGTATGAGGCGGCACAGATGGTCTTTTTTGACCTGATCTCAATTGTGTTGCGCACAAAGTGTGGGCAGACGCCAGATCAGATGCGCCAACGGCATACAAATCTGGAGTAACTGCGCTCAAGGATGCTGGCGATTACCTGGTATCAGCGGACAGTTTATTCTCCATCGGCGATCTTCGGGGAAGGCTCAAGCCTTCCCCGAAGATCGCACGGTATGTCTGAAATCCACCAGACATCCATCCAGTTACTCTAAACTAGAAAGAGGGGACGCGGCAGATCATGTCGAGGCAAAAAGTATACTGGCCCGCCGTTTCTTTGATTGCCCCCGCTGTCATCGTGCTACTGGCAATCGGTATCTACCCACTGCTTTTTGCGGTGGATATTAGCTTTCGTCAGTACCAGTTGACCAAACAATATTTGGGCACAGGCTATATCGGCTTTCAGAATTATGCGACAGTGCTCAACGACCCGCTTTTCTGGCAGTCATTGCTGCGCACGGGTCAGTTTTTTGTGCTGACAGTGCCAATGCAGGTCGTGCTTGGTGTTCTGATAGCTCTTTTTATCGACAGTATGCGCTGGCGACCCCTTTCGTTTTTAATGCGCGTGCTCTTGGTCGTCCCGATCGCAGTGACGCCAAGCGTGGTTGGACTGATTGGGCGCCTGCTCTTCAACCGTGACTTTGGCTTCATGAACTATGCGCTCGGTCTATTGAATGTGCCGCCGCTCTCCTGGCTGGGTGAACCAGTTCCGGCGATGCTGACAGTTGCACTGGTTGATATCTGGCAGTGGACGCCGTTTGTGGCGCTGGTGATGATCTCGGGCCTGTCGATGATCTCGCAGGATGTATTGGAGTCGGGACAACTGGAAGCGGGGCGTGGCTGGAAGCTTTTCTGGCACGTGCAGGCACCCTATCTGCTGCCAGGGCTGACGGCGGTCTTGATTTTGCGCACAGCCGATATCCTCAAGCTTTTCGACATGGTCTTCGTGCTGACACGCGGTGGGCCAGGGGTTTCGACGGAGTTGGTCAGCCTGTATATTCAGCGCGTCGGCTTCCGCGTTTTCGACATGGGTGTGGCCTCGGCACAGGCGATTTTGTTGTTGATTTTATGTATCGTGCTGTCGCGCAGCTACATCCGCCTGTTCTATCGGGAGATTGAAGCATGAGTGCTATTTCACAGCCGCGCCGTGGCCGCCGCCGCCATACATTTACCTATCTCTGGCAGGGTATCATTGCCGTGATTTTGATGATAGTTTTCCTGATGCCAGTCTATTGGATGGCTACAACAGCCCTCAAGACGACTGCCGACACATTCGCAATGCCGCCTGTGTTAATCTTCCAGCCGACGTTCGAGCATTTTCGTGCTGTATATGAAGAAGGTACCGTGGCTAAGAGCCTGGTCAACAGCCTGATCGTGGCAGTGTCTGCAACGCTACTCTCAGTATTGATTGGCGCCCCAGCAGCTTATGTGCTCGCCCGCTTCAATTTTCGCGGCAAGTCGGACCTATGGTTCTGGATCATCTCCAATCGCTTTATTTCGCCGATCGTAGTGGCATTGCCTTTCTTTCTGATTGCGCGTGACTTGCGCTTGCTGGACACTCACTTGGCACTCGTTCTGGTATACCTGACCTTTGGCGTGCCATTGGTGGTCTGGCTGTGCGTCGATCAGTTCCGTTCTATTCCGCGCGAGGTAGATGAAGCGGCAACGGTTGATGGTGCCACAATCTGGCAGGTCTTCTTTCGTATCAACTTACCGCTGGCAATGCCTGGCATTATCGTGTCGGCCATTCTGGCGTTCATTACCGCATGGAACGAGCTGATGTTTGCCCTGGTGCTGACGCACGCCGAGGCGCGCACAGCGCCAGTCGAAGCAGCAAACTTTATGACGGGGTTCGGAATCCGCTGGGGCCCAATGATGGCAACGGGTACCCTGATCGTGCTGCCAGTGGTGATCTTTGCGCTTCTAGTGTCGCGCAATCTCGTGCGTGGCTTGACGATGGGAGCTGTTAAATGAGCGAATTTCATTTTGGGATCAATCTCGGTTTTGCGACTAAGCGCTGGCCAGAACCAGAAGCGTGGACCGAGTTGGTGAGAGAGACACTTGATCTGAGCTTGGTGCAATTTACATTCGATCTGCTCGATCCGTGGTGGCCAGAAGCAGACCGCCGCTTGTTGGCACATCAGACGCGGCGCACTGCCGAAGCCGCAGGTATCACCATCCACAGTGCTTTCGTCGGGTTGGCATCCTATACCTACAACGGGTTGCTGCATCCAGAGCCAGCTGGCCATCGCGCCGGGCTGGAATGGTGGCGCCGCGCAGTCGATCTGGCGGCAGAGCTGGGTGCCGGCACAATTGGCGGGCCGCTGGGTGGTATGAGCGTCAAAAGCGCGCCGGCAGAGCAAGAGCGGCTCTATCAGCGCCTGCTGGACGATGTACGCAGCATTACCGAGTGGGTAGCAGCAGCCGGTTTGCAGGAACTGCTCATCGAACCGACACCGCTCACGCGCGAAATCCCTCATCAAATCACTGGCTCTCAGCAGTTGCTGGCTGACCTGAGTGGGACAACCGCTACACCGGTGCGTTATGTGCTCGACATCGGCCATGCGCTCTACCAACCGCTCTATGGCGCCAATGCAACGCTGGCGCCGTGGCTGGACGCGCTCGGCGAACACCTCGGCGCCTTTCATCTGCAGAATACCGACTTCCAAAGCGACTCTCACTGGGGCTGGCCCGATGCGCGTGGGAGTTTCGACGTTTCCGCCTTCGCAAATACGCTGCGCAGCGCCAGGTTGAACACAACGCCGGTTTTTCTGGAGGCCTTCTATCCCTTCGAGATGACGGACGCCGCACTGCTTGAAAACATCAGGCAATCGGTCGAACACTGCCGGTGGTTGCTCCGGTGACATGCTGCCCGGTGACGGGCTAAGCATTGATGTGAAGCACAGGCGCAGGCGCAGCAAACGATTTGTTCGTCACTGTACAGTTGCCATAAAATAAGATCCGCGTGAGAGCACGTGGCGGTGGCACTCTTCTTTGGCGTAACAAATACCGAGGCGATATGGTCTATCGGACTTCCAGCGAGAATGAAGTGACTGACAATCTGGACTTGATGGTGCAGGTTGCTGAAAAATACTATGTTGATCAGATGACGCAGGCACAGATCGCTGACATGTATGATATTTCACGCAGTACGATTTCGCGCCTGCTCAGCCGCGCACGCGATGAAGGTATTGTCCGCATCCAGATTGTTCGCCCGCAAATTCGCCACGCATCGCTCGAAGATCGTCTGCGCACCCAGTTTGGACTGGGGGAAGCGATTGTCATTACCGCACAACAGTGGCCAACCCAGAGTCATGAAGTTCGTCATCTGGTCGGCACCGAAGCAGCGCAGTTTGTTGACCCGCTGATCAAGGCCAACATGCTGGTCGGCGTCGGGCGTGGGCGAACGCTGGCAGAGCTGGCTTTCGGTCTCTCCAAACTCGCCACGCTGCGAAACATCACTCTCCTGCAGCTGTTGGGAGACATCGACATCCGGCATTCGTTGGCTCGCGGCGCCGAGATTACACGCGTGCTCTGCGAAGGGTACGGCGGTACTGGCTATTTCCTCAACGCACCAGCGTTGGTGCCAGATCGCCAATTTGCTCACCTGCTGATGCAGTCTTCTAATATCCAGCAAGTCAGCAATTTGTATGAGCGGCTTGACCTAGCGATTGTTGGCATCGGCGCACTGCATAACTCGCCGCTTGTCCTGGCCGGTCTACTCAGTGAACCAGAAATCCAGCGGCTGGCCAGTGCTGACGCTGTAGGAGATATCTGTGGCCACTTCTACACAGTCGATGGCAAGGTGGTCGATGACGCCTATCCAGGTGTCTCGATTGGGATTAGTTGGCAGCAGCTGCTCGCCTGTCCGCAGGTGATCGTGATTGCCAGCGGCGGCGAAAAGGTGGCACCAATTCTAGGGCTGCTGCGCATCCACATGATCGATGTGCTCGTGACTGACGAACGTACGGCCGAGAAAGTGCTTTTGACGTAAGTTTTGTAGCGTCTGGAGCAGTGTTGCACTTGTTGTGGGCCAGGTGTCAGTGTTCAGGACGAAAGGGTGGCATCCAGACCCGTGACTCGTGACTATGGCAACATAATCATCCTTGGTGCAGCGCTCGCGGATTTGGGGATAGCGCTGGCCACGGCCAAAATCGCAGGCGAAGAGGAGCGGTAGTGTCCACAGACAGAATTCTGCCGCAATGCTGACACACACCCTCTGGCGCAACTCACGACACGCACCCAAACTGAGAATTGCTGCACAGTATATCTCGCTGTTGCGCCCTAGCCGCAGCGTGCGCTATAATAAAAGTGCGCCGTCAGTGGTAGCCGGCCCCAAAACCGGCTTTCGGGGGACCACTGGCGGCGCTTCTCATCATCTGCCCCCGTACAGCGATTTGCCAGATCGCCCTCTCATACGCTGCCGAAGAGAGCTGCTATAATCGCATAGATGGCCGCCACCCAACTGGAGTTCACCCTGTGCGAGGAAAGTCTGCTCCTCCTGGCTGACCGTGCGCTTTTCTGGCCGCGACGGCGCACCCTGACGATTGCCGATCCACATTTTGGCAAAGCGGCCACCTTTCGGGCCGGCGGCCTACCCGTGCCCGAGACAACCACGGCCGCAATGCTTGACCGGCTGACGGCTCTGCTCGCCCTCACGCGCGCCGAGCGTCTCCTTTGTCTGGGCGACCTGCTCCACGCGCGAGCGGGGCGCAGCGAAACGACACTGGCCGCCGTGGCCACCTGGCGGCGCACGCATGCTCAGGTCGACTTTCACCTCGTGCGCGGCAACCATGACGCGGCCGCTGGCGACCCCCCTGGAGACTGGGCCGTCACCTGCCTCGACGAGCCCGCGTTAGAAGCGCCCTTTGCCTGGCGCCATCACCCGGCGCCGCATGAAGGCGCCTACACCATTGCCGGCCATCTCCATCCAGCCGTGCGGCTCAGCGGTGCCGGCCGGCAAAGCGCTACCCTCCCGTGCTTCTACTTTGGCGCTCAGGTCGCGGTGCTCCCGGCATTTGGCGAGTTCACCGGCGCCGCACTCGTCCGGCCAATGCCTGGCGAACGCGTCTTTGTACTGGCAGGACAGTCGATCCTCGAAAAAACAGCCGCCCAGTGAACAGGGGAACCCATCAACCACTGCTCGCCAGACCAGCAATTCATGCATCACGAGTGACTCGCGACCAGTGACCAGATCCCCCTAGCCGTTCTGACCGTCTGCTCTTATCTGCACGAATCCCACGCCTGCACGCGCACAGCCGGCAGCAACTGCTCGACATCGGCCAGGCGCACATCAGCCGTACATTCGGTCATCACGGACGCTGCACTGACTGCTGCAGCCCAGCGCAGCGTCTCGACCCAGCCGTCGCCCACCGTGCGGCGCCACAAGATCGCGGCCGATGCCGCGTCGCCGGCGCCGGCCGCGTTGACTGCACGCTGCACAGGCGCCTGGGCCTGCCACGCTCCCTCCAGCGTAACGGCGATCAGTCCCTCGCGTCCACAGGTCAGCACCAGCGTTTCCAAGGCCGCACGGCGATGGAGCGCCTCGGCGGCGGCCACTGCATCAGCCAGCTCGTGTCCGCTCAACCCAAAGGTGTCCATGAATTCATCGCGGTTCAGCTTGACGATCTCTGGGCGCGCGCTCAGCGTCTCGCGCAGCGGCGCACCCGTGGCGTCGATCAGCACCGGTTTGCCAGCCGCATGGGCACGTTCCGTCACTGTCCTGTAAAACGAGGTTGGCATGCCCGCCGGCAGCGAGCCGGCCGCTGCGACCCAGGTCGCAGCCGGCAGATGCGTCTCCAGGCGGGTGAGTAGCAGTTCGACGTCAGCCGCCGTCACCGGCAGCGCGCCGATCATCACGTGGCTGTGTCGTGCCCGCTCGGTCTCGACGATGACGTTGGCCAGCCGTGTCTGGCCGGGCAGCCAGACCGGTTCGACGGCGATGCCGTAGTTCTCCAGCACCCCGACCAGTAACTGGCCGTAGTAGCCCGCCACAGGGCCGATGGCGGTCGTTTCCTGGCCCAGCCCGCGCAGAGCCACAGCGATATCGAAGCCCTTGCCGCCCGCACACTCGCTGAAGCGTGGCGCGCGCATCGTGGTCTCCGGCCGGAATTCGTCGATGAAAATGACGCGGTCCAGCGCCGCATTGGCAGTCATCGTGAGAATCATGATCCAGCAGGCTCGTAGGGGATGGGGGCCGCCGGCATGGCGGCCTGGCTGAGAATGCACCAAGCGTTCCAGTCGATGCGTTCGAGCGCATCGATGGCCGCCCACAGGTCAAGACCGGCCACAACGATGCCGTGCTTGGGGAGCAGCACGGCCGCAGCCTGTTTGCGGAGATTCGCCTCGCGCCCGCGCAGCCCGGCGACGACATAGCGCGCCAGGTCGCCGCTGTGCGCCGGGGCAAAGGGCACGACCGGCGTGATACCGAATTTTTGTGTAGCCTCCAGCACCGGTTCGATGGCGCGGCCGGCCACACAGAAGGGCAGCACGTGAAACGGATGGGCGTGGATCACTGCGCCGACATCGGGAAATTCCCGATAGACGGCCAGGTGCATCTTCCCCTCGCGTGAGAAGCGCGGCTGCTGGAACAGATCGTCGCTCGCAATGGGTCCGTGCAGGATGTCGGCTTCACTCAGCTGCCAGTGTTGCTTGCTGCCGGCATAGCGCGGGGTGATGTAGAGGTCGTCGCCCGCCCGCCCGCTGATGTTGCCGCCGGCCATATCCGTCAGCCGCCGCTCGAACATACGGCGGGCAATGTAGAGAATCTGGGTGGGGATGGGTTCATTTTGCATCATAACGCTATCCGTTTCGTGGACGCCGTGAGGCGCAGCCAATTCGATGGTCGCCGCGCAGCCGGCGACTCACCTCCATCCTACGCCTTTGCTGGTCAGCAGTCAACCGCCAGGGGAACAGGGGTGTCGTACGCGAAAGGGATGGCATGGAGAAACCAGGATTTTCGGGCACCACCGCTGCCGGGAGGGCGAACTGGCAAAATCCTGGTTTCTATCGACCTTTTCGTTAGTCGAGGTGGAAGACTTCCTCCAGCTCCACCAGCATCTGGTCGGGGCGTGCGTTGTCGGGTGATTCGAAGTAGGGCGCCATGAACTCCTGCCAGCGCGTGTTGACTGTGGTTTCGGCCATTCGGGCCGCTGCCGTGGCCAGGTCCTGGGGTGTCTCGAAATAGCCGAAGAGCAGCCCGTCGCCGCGCAGAAAGAGCGAGTAGTGATGCCACCCCGCGGCGCGCAGCGCCTCCAGCATCTCCGGCCATACATGGCGGTGGTGCTCCTTATATTCCTCGATCTTGTCTTGCTTTACCTTGAGTACAAAGCCGATCCGATTCATTGCTGTCCCCTTATTCGTCCAGAAAGAATGGCTCAGCCGGTATCCAGGGAGGCGCGTTGCCAGGCGCGATCCGATTGAGCCGGAAAAATAGACCCGCAGCCACCGAAACGTGAAGAGTCACCAAGGGGAAACCTCCGCGTTTCTATCGGCCTTTCCTTTAGCCGACAACCGCCAACTCCAGGTCGAGCAGGCGTGCCAGTTTGCGAATTTTGCCGATTTGGTGGCCTACGCCCAATGCCACATGGTGGGTCGGTCCGTGCTCGCACCAGCGATCCATGAAGGTGGCGGGATCCACACCGAAACGTAGGCGCGAGTTGGTGTTGCCGATCTCGAGCCGGCTGCCAGGCACCGATTCGCCCTCGGCTGCAATCATCTTGAGGCGTCCGTCGGCGGTCTGTGTCATGCCGAGAATGGTGATTGGCCCCATCTGCACGTTGAATTCCACCGAGAGACCGTAGCCGCGTTTGCCGTGGAAGAGGCCCAGCCCGCGCAGCACGGGGCGGCCGGCGCTGATCCTGACGTGACCTGGCCCGTCGTGCCCCATCAGGATGAAGTCCTCGTCGAAGTCCATGGCATAGAACTCGGTGTAGGAGCCACCGGCGCCCAGGCGGTCCATGATGAGCATGGCCATGCACGTTTTGAGATCGCCCTCGCCGGACGCTGGAATCCCGCGCGCGGTGAGCAGTGAGTTGCCGATGATGAGGGTGGCGCCGAGTTCCTCGTTCTCGTTGCCGTTGAGCCCGCGGTAGTAGTAGGTCAGCCCGTTGAGATTGAAGTCGCTGACCAGTTTGTCGAGGCCGACGGCCACGGTCGCCGACCAGCGCATGGCCTCGTCGGTCACCGGCTGCGAAATCTTATCCTTGCCCGGCGCAGCAATATCGAAAATGCCACGGATTTCAGCAATTTTGGCGCTGATCTCCTCCGCTGTCGCCGCTTTGACGCGCGTCTGCAGGTCATCCATCTCCAGCACCTCGATATGCGCGCCCAGCTGTGCATGGTGCATGGTGAAGTCCGAATACATGTCGAGCATGCCTGGGTAGGTGTGGCCCAGGAAGCCAACCCGGGCGTAGTTCAGCTCGCGCAGGACGCCGGCCGCCTTGACCCATTCCTCGATCTCACGCCAGCCACGGTGATAGTACTGCTCGGCATTGCCAGCCGCCGGGAAGAGGAGTCCTGACACGACATTGAACTGGATGCGGCTGCGGGCGAAGGCATTGGAAATTTCTGGCACGCAGCAGGCGCAACAGTTGGCCAGCCATTCTGCCGTGCCGGTGTTGGGGTAATCCATCGAGGGCACCGGCTGCAGGTTGAGTACGAGCACAGGCGCCTTGCGTCGCTGCACCGCCGGGAGCACCTGCGATGAAGTCGAGTAGGTGCCAACGTAGCAGACGATCAGATCCACATTGTGGGCAGCGAAGAGATCGCCGGCATCCTGCGCAGCGGGCGCCGTATCCACCAGCCCTGCCGAGATGACCTCCGCCCCCATTGCCGTGATGTGCCGCTCAACCTCCTGCTGATAGCCGACGAGCAGGTCGCGCAGCCCATCGAACTGCGGCCAGTAGGCGGCCAGCCCGATGCCAAAGACGCCTACACGGGCGCGATTTCTCCGGTTTGCTGAAGTAGTCATGTGCATTTCTCCCCTCGGCAAGATGCAATCGAAATAGGTGGATGGGCAAAATCTGCCGGTAACGGCTTTCTTTTGGAAGTCTGGAGTTGGCAATCAGTTTGTATCTTACCTGGAATTGAGCCCGAATGCCAACCGCTTTTCTCCAGGGCACTACTTCACGTTGAGGGCGCATATGCTATACTGCTCACTATGCATCGGTTGTGGGCCTTGATTCGCCAGCGTTGTCCTGTCTGCCTGCAAGGGCAGGTCTTCCCGTCGCTCTTTGGCATGCACACGCATTGCCCTATCTGCGGAGTCAAGTACGAACGCGAGACAGGTTACTTTCTCAACGCAATGTTCATCGGCTATGCAGCTGGTTTCCTCGTACTGGTGCCGACTGCCGTATTGCTTTACTGGCTGGATGTCTCGATCCTGGTCTTTTCCCTCGCCATCAGCGGGGAGACGCTCCTCTTGACGCCGCTCATTTTTCGCTACGCTCGTATCCTGTGGATGCACGCCGATCAGATGCTCGACCCGCGGCGCCCCGAGATCCCATCGCCCATCGCCGATCGTGCATCGCTCGATGCGCCGTGACGTGCCGCCGGCCTCCCCCCCTAGAATTTTTCTCATTTTTATTTGACAAATCTCCGCTTGTCTGTTATAATGGCACGCAACAACTGAATAACAACACTCTTATCCAGAGGTGGAGGGACCGGCCCTGTGAAACCTCGGCAACCCGATGACTGAGCTGCAATGATGCAGCCAGTGGTTAGGGTGCCAAATCCGGCAGACGTGTTCTGGAAGATGAGAGGAAGCAGCTCTCGCTTTCCTGCTCATCCCCACCCGTTGGGGATTTTTGTTGCCCACTCAACAGGCAGCAGCGAGCGCACTGACCTCTCAGCGACCAGGCGAGAGGTTTTTTTGTCCGTAGAACAACAACAATAGGAAAGAAGAGCGACAATGACCAGCGAACGATCCTTGGGTTTTGCGACCCGCCAACTCCATGCAGGCCAGACACCGGACCCGACCACGGGCAGCCGCGCAGTCCCGATCTACCAGACGACGAGCTATCAGTTCCGCAACACGGAACATGCCGCCAATCTCTTCGCGCTGAAAGAACTGGGCAATATCTACACGCGCATCATGAACCCGACGACGGACGTGCTCGAGCAACGTATCGCCAGCCTAGAAGGCGGCGTTGCGGCGCTGGCTGCCAGTTCCGGCCATGCCGCACAGGCCATGGCGATCCTGACGTTGTGCGGCGCCGGCGACCATATCGTGGCGAGCAGCCGGCTTTACGGCGGCACCTACAATCAGTTCAACTACACCTTTCCGCGCATCGGCATCGACGTCACGTTTGTCGACCCCACCGATCCCAGCAACTTCGAAAAGGCCATCCGCCCCAATACGAAGATCATTTACGGCGAAACGCTGGGCAACCCGGACATCAAGGTCTTCCCCTTCCGGGAAGTCTCCGCGATCGCCAAAGCGTATAACATTCCGCTCATGATCGATAGCACCTTCGCGACGCCCTATCTCTGCCGTCCCTTTGAGCACGGTGCCAACATTGTCACGCACAGCACGACCAAGTTCCTGGCTGGGCACGGGCAGGCGATCGGCGGCGTGATTGTCGACGGCGGTAATTTTGACTGGACCAGTGGCCGCTTCGACAATTTCACGACGCCCGATCCCAGCTACCACGGCCTCAGGTATGCAGACCTCGTCGGTGTGGGGCTGCCGCCTTTCGCCATCAAAGCGCGCGTGCAAATTCTGCGCGATATCGGCGCCAGCCAGGCGCCGTTCAATTCCTGGAACACGCTGACTGGCATCGAAACGCTCAACCTGCGCATGGACCGCCATTGCAGCAACGCGCAGAAGGTGGCTGAGTATCTGGAAGGCCACGCGTCGGTCAAGTGGGTTTCCTACCCTGGCCTGAAGAGCCACGCCGACTACGAACTGGCCAGACAGTACCTGCCCAAGGGCGCTGGCGCAATTATGGGCTTTGGCATCGAAGGAGGCGCGGCAGCTGGACAGAAGTTCATCGATCACCTCAAGCTCTTCAGCCATCTGGCCAATGTGGGCGATGCCAAGAGCCTGGCCATTCACCCGGCAACGACGACGCACAGCCAGTTGACTGAGGAAGAAATGGTGTCGGCTGGCGTGTCGCCTGACTTCATCCGGCTGAGCGTGGGTCTCGAGGAGATCGAGGACCTGCTGTGGGATCTGGACCAGGCGCTGGCGGCAGCGAAGTAGAGAAGGTATTTCCGGCGGTCAACGATCAACGGTGCAGGAGTCAGTGAACCCGTGCCCGCAGGCCGGCGCTGACGATGAACCGTTGATCGTTGACCATCGACTGTTGTTTTCTGCATGCACAGGGGTGTTCTTATGACCACTGAAAGCGTCGGTGCCGTGGCTGCCCAGTCGTTCACGTTCGCCGAAGACGAACCCTTCTGTCTGGAGAGCGGCGAGACGTTGAGCTCCGTGACACTGACCTACGAAACCTACGGCACGCTCAACGCCGACCGCTCGAATGCCATCCTCATCTGCCATGCGCTGAGCGGCAGCGCACACGCAGCCGGATGTCTCGACGGTGACCCCGACAAGCTCGGCTGGTGGGAAGATTGTATCGGGCCGGGCAAGGCGTTCGACACCGACCGTTTCTTTGTGATTTGCAGCAATGTGATCGGCTCATGCTATGGCTCGACCGGCCCGGCCAGCATCGACCCGGTGACGGGCAAGCCCTATGGACTGCATTTCCCCGTGGTGACGGTGGGCGATATGGTGCGCGCCCAGGTCAAGCTGATCGACCACCTCGCCATCGACAGCCTGCTCTGTGTGGCGGGCGGCTCCATGGGCGGCATGCAGGTGCTGGAGTGGGCCGCCCATCACCCGCAGCGCGTTCGCTCGGCCATTCCCATCGCCACCACTGCCCACCACAGCCCCATGCTCATCGCTTTCAGCGAAGTAGGGCGCCAGGCTATCTATGCCGACCCGGCGTGGAACCACGGTGCCTATTACGAGGCAGCGCAAAAACCGGACGCCGGTCTCGCTGTGGCGCGCATGGTTGGCCATATCACCTACCTCTCGGAAGAATCGATGCAGTTCAAGTTCGGCCGCCGGCTGCAGGGGCTGGAGAAGTACGGCTATGAGTTCGAGACGGAGTTCGAGGTCGAAAGTTACCTCAAGTACAACGGCCATAAGTTCACGCAGCGCTTCGATGCCAATAGCTATCTCTACGTCACCAAGGCAATGGACTACTTTGATTTGACCCAGCCCACAGGCTCGCTGGCCGCCGCTTTCGTCGCCTCGACGCATGTCAAGTTCCTCGTCATCAGCTTCACCAGCGACTGGCTCTATCCCAGCTATCACAGCAAAGCGTTGGTCAGCGCACTGACGGCGGCCAATGTCGACGTCACCTACCTCGACGTGCGTAGCAGTTGGGGGCACGACGCTTTCCTGCTCGAAGTGGAGACTATGACCAACCTGCTGGGCAGTTTTCTCGATCGGCTCGTGCGCGAGGAACAAGTTGCTGCGCCGGCCGGATATGCACCGCGCACGTTGCTGGCGCCCGTCAGCGACGTGCAGCCCAACCGCACCTACCTGGCCGACTCCCTCGCATGAACATGAAACCCAACCGACCTGCCGCTATCGGCATAGAATCACCCGAGCTGCGCCCCGACCTGCGCGCGATTGCAGATCTCGTGGAACCGGGTACGCGCGTGCTGGACATCGGCTGTGGCGACGGCGCGCTGCTGGAATTCCTGCGCGACCACAAGCAGGTCAGGGGACGCGGTATCGAACTCACCGAGGCGGGCGTGCTGGCGTGCGTGCGCCGTGGGATGAGCGTGCGCCAGGGCAATGTGCAGGAAGGGCTGGCCGATTATCCGGATCTGAGCTTCGATATCGTCATCCTCAGCCAGACGTTGCCCTTTCTCGATGACCCAGCCATGGTGCTGGGGGAGATGCTGCGCGTCGGGCGCACGGCCATCGTCAGCTTCTCGAACTGGGGGCACTGGCGTTGCCGGTTGGAACTGCTTTTCACCGGCCGTATCCCGGTTGCGGTGGACCTTCCCCAGCAGTGGTACGAGAGCCCGCGCCGCCAACCCTTCAGCGTAACGGACTTTGCGCGGTTCTGCCGCCACATCCACATTGCGATCGACCGCCAGATCTACATGAACCAGGGTGTGCGCATCCGTACAGGGCGCTTCAAGAATCTGCTCTCGACCACTGCGGTCTTTACCCTGCACCGGCGATCGCGCTGAACCTGGGAACGGCAACGTCTCCGCCCCGACCAGCTGGCAGCGTGAGTGGCCCCCGTGAGACCGGCTGTGAAATAGGCCCATCCCGCCCTCCGCACAGCGAAGACCTGGCGGCGTGTGTGGTATAATCGCCCTCTATGAGTTATCTTGAATCGTATGCCGGTAAGGCGGTGCTGGTCACGGGCGGGCTTGGCTTTGTCGGCTCTACCCTGTCCCGGCGGCTGGTCGATCTCGGCGCGCATGTCACCGTGATCGACTCGCTGATCCCGGACTACGGTGGCAATCTCTTCAATATCGACGGCTACGAGGATCGCCTGATCGTCAATATCGCCGACGTGCGTGACCCGTTTGCCATGCGTGCGCTGGTCAAGGGGCAGGACGTGCTCTTCAATCTGGCTGGCCAGGTGAGCCACATGGACTCCATGGCCGACCCCTTCACCGACCTGGAGATCAACGCGCGCAGCCAGCTCTCGATTTTGGAGGCGTGCCGCCATGAGAATCCGGCCGTCAAGGTCGTCTACGCGGGGACACGCCAACAGTACGGCAAGCCGCGCTACCTGCCCTTAGATGAGGATCACCTGCAGGCTCCCACAGACGTCAACGGCGTTAACAAACTCGCGGGTGAGTGGTACCACATTGTCTATCATACGGCCTACGGCCTGCGCACGACCTCACTGCGACTCACCAACACCTACGGGCCGCGCCAGTTGATCAAGCACAACCGCCAGGGCTTCATCGGCTGGTTTATCCGCCTGGCGGTAGAAGGCAGGGAGATTCAGCTCTACGGGGACGGCAGCCAGCTGCGCGACTTGACCTACGTCGATGACGTGGTCGATGCGTTCCTGCGCGCAGGCGTGGGCGAAGGAACGGACGGCAATGTCTACAATCTGGGGGGGGCGGCGCCCATCAGCCTGCTCGAATTGGCGCGTTTGATTGTCCAGATCGCGGGTCGAGGCAGCGTGGTGCTGGCGCCGTGGCCAGAGGAGCGCAAGAAGATCGACATCGGCGACGTCTACTCCAGCTACGCCCGGATCGAGGCAGCCTTGGGCTGGAAGCCAGTGACAGCGCTGGCAGACGGGCTGGCACGCACCGTCGCCTACTACGTACGCTACCTGGACAAATATGCGGGGTGATCGATGACTGTCCCCTTCAACGAACTTCGCTCTGGCTACCTGGCCCAGCAACAGGAACTCAATGATGCCGTGCGTCGCGTGCTGGAGAGTGGCTGGTACATCCTGGGGCGCGAGGTCGCCTTCTTCGAGGAAGAATTTGCCGCGTACTGTGGGGTGGCAGGCTGCGTGGGCGTCAACTCGGGCACTGATGCCCTCCACTTGGCGCTGCGAGCGTGCGGCGTCGGCCTGGGCGATGAGGTGATCACAGTTGCCCACACCGCGGTGGCAACCGTAGCCGCCATTCGCATGACAGGCGCCACGCCGGTGCTGGTCGACATCGACCCCCTGCACTATACTATGTCGCCGGCCAGGCTGGCCGAAGCGATCACCCCTGCGACCAAAGCCGTGATCCCGGTTCATCTCTATGGACAGCCGGCTGACATGGATGCCATTCTGGCCGTTGCCCGGGAACAGTTTGTCATCGAAGACTGCGCTCAGGCACACGGCGCGCGCTACAAGGGCAGGCCGGTCGGCAGCTTCGGCGATCTGGCCTGCTATTCCTTTTACCCGACCAAGAATCTTGGCGCATTAGGCGACGGGGGTGCGGTGACCGGCAACGACCTGGCGCTATTGGACAGGGTACGGTTGTTGCGCGAGTATGGTTGGACACCCCAGGAGCGCTACGTCTCCCACGTCGAGGGCGTCAACAGCCGGCTTGACGAGTTGCAGGCGGCGATCCTGCGTGTCCGGCTGCACCGCCTGGATGCGGACAACGCCGCGCGGCGGCGCCTGGCTGAACGCTATGCGGCCACGCTGCCGGCTGATCTCCAGAAGCCGGTCGAAGGACAGGGCTGCCACCATATCTACCATCTGTACGTCGTACAGACGCCTCAGCGCGACCGGCTGCGCGCATCCCTTGCCGAGCAGGGCATCGGGAGCGGAATTCACTATCCGGTACCCATTCACTGCCAGCCGGCCTATGCGGGGGACGCGCTCCGGACGCACGATCTGCGCGTGACGGAACTCGCCGCGCGCGAGGTGCTGTCGCTGCCCATGTATCCTGCCCTACGCGAGGAACAGATCGATGTGATCTCCGCAGCCGTGACCGCTGCGCTCGCCGAAAGGAATGGGATGTAGAAACAGGATGCTCGGACACCGCCGCTGCCGAGAGGGCGAACTGGCAAAATCCCGCTTTCTATCGACCTTGCCCTGAAGCGAGGCGCCCTGCGCCTGAACGCAGGGCGCGGTGCCGCTTCTGATATCCGCCATTCTACGGGAAGCCTTGAACGCCTTGACAGTCACTAACCGACCGGCCAGCCAAGGATCCGCGCGACTCGGGTCCGATCCCTATCTCAGCGTGCTCGCCGTCCTGGTCACCCTCTATGTGGCGCTCTTCACGGCTCAGGCCTGGGACCTGCATGCTGCCATGCGCACGCATCGCTCCGACCTGGGGCAGATCGACCAGTCTATCTGGAACAGCAGCCGCGGCCGCTTCCTGGCGCAGACTGACAACGGCTACGAAGCCACGCGGCTGACTGACCATGTCGAGCCGATGCTCGTCCTCATCAGCCCGCTCTACTGGCTGTGGGATGATGTGCGCGCTCTGCTGTTTTTGCAGGTCGCAATGGTGGCGATCGGCGCCTTCCCACTCTACTTCCTGTCGCTGCGTCGTTTTGCCGTGCTCCTAACGCCCCAGGAACGCCGGCAAATTTGGCGCAGTGAGCCGGTGCAGCAGTGGACGCGACCGCTGGCGCTGGGCCTGTCGCTTGCCTATCTGCTGGCGCCGCACCTGCAATCAGCTGTGCTCACCGAGTTTCATGCCGCACCGCTGGCTACGCCGTTGATCCTGTGGGCCTTCTGGGCTGTCGACGCGCAGCGCTGGGGGCAACTTGCCGTCGCTGCCCTGCTGATAGCGCTCGTCAAGGAAGAGATCGCCCTTCTAGCCGCCGGCCTGGGCGCATGGGCGGCGTGGCGCGCGTGGTGGGACACGCGGCAGGAGGCAAAGCAAGGCGCGCACAATGGGCATCCAGACGATCGCGACGTACGTGCCGCGCATGGCCTGGAGGAGACGTCCCCCGCCCGGCCGCGCGAAGCCCGTCCTCGGCCTGTGCCCAGTGGCCAACGGCCAAGGCCCGACGCCCCGCCTCCCCCATCCACCCTGCACAAGGACGCGTTGCACCCGTTGTACGGGCAGCAGTCAACGGTCGACAGTTCACCCAGATCCGAGCCCGTGAGCGGACTCCTCCGCTCCAGGCGCACCGGCCTGCTCTCCGGCGTCGCTATCCTGCTCCTGGCGCTGCTCTGGTTCTACCTGGCCACCTTCGTCGTCGTCCCTGCCCATGCGCTCCAGGTCTACGGTGTCGAGGAGAGCACCTACTTTCAGCGCTACGGCGCACTGGGCAACTCGCCGGCCGATATTCTCAAGAGTATCCTCACGCGCCCTGACCTCGTCTGGCAGATCGCCAGCGAACCGGCGCGGGTCGCCTATCTCGTCGGGTTCCTGGTGATCTTTGCCTTCTTCCCGCTCCTAGGGGGGGAGATTCTCCTCCTCTCGTTGCCCGTGCTGCTGGCCAATCTTCTCAGCGCCTATCCCGCGCAGTACTACGGCGAGTTCCACTACAGTGCGCCGCTGGTGCCGTACTTCGCCGTCGCTGCTGCCTATGGGCTGGGCCGTCTGTGGCGCTGGCTGGCGCACCGGCTCGACCACGCATCCCCTGCTTTTCAACACCTGCCCGCTGCCGACAGTGGTACGATGGCTGTTGCTGCCATGGCCCAGAACGCACGCACTGCGCTCATGCCTCTTGTCACCCTGGGCCTTGTCGTGTGGATGCTGGCGTGGGCAGGTGCCAATTCCCTGCTGCATGGACGCACCCCGCTGGCCGGGCGCTACGATCCGGCGCCGATCGCTGCCCATCACCGCTTGCTCGATCGCTTCGTCGCCCAGCTTCCGGACGATGCAGCAGTGGCGGCGACGGCAGCCGTACATCCTCATGTCAGCCACCGGCGCTATGTCTACCAGTTTCCGCTGGGGCTTGACGCGCCCGTGCCGGCCGACTGGGCACTGCTCGACGTGACCACCAACACCGATATGGCGCCCGGCGATCTCAAGGCACAGGTCGATGCCATGCTGGCCGGCGAGTGGGGTGTAGTCGACGCCGCCGACGGCTTTTTGCTCCTGGCCAGGGGCGCGCCGGCCAAGACCATTCCCGCAACGTTTTATTCCTTTGCCCGCCCGTCACAAGGCGCAGACTCCCTGTCGGCCAGCCCCTTGCAGTTGGCTGATCTCCGTGCCGACGACTGGTCGCGCTGGCGCCAGACCCAGTTCGTCGTCGACTGGCAGGTGGGCGAAGGTTTCGACGCGCAGGCAGCGGCGCCCTGGCTGGAGATTGTGACGCCGCAGCAGGAGGTCATTGCCACGCTCAACACGGCAGCGCCGCCCGCTCTCGTCTGGTACCCACCAGAGCGCTGGCAGCCTGGCGATACGGTGCGCGTGACGACCCTACCACTGTCGTTGCCGCCGGTCGTGGGCGTGCGCGTCGCAGGCGCCGCTGGCCAGCCGGCCGCCATCTTCCGGCGCAATGCCGACGGTGAACTGGTGCACCTGCCGCCGACCTGGGCCACTGTGGCCGTGCCGGACGCTGCCGCGGCCGGCTTCAGCCCGCTCCGCTCGACCGCATCCCAGGTGGTGCTGCCCGAAGGAACTGCCCATGCGGTGGCAGCTGCTATCGCCGACCGCGCCTACCAGCCCGGTGATGCCGTCGATCTCTGGTTGCAGTGGGAAATGCAGCGGTGGCCGGAGAATCTGGCTGCCTTTGTTCACCTGCGCCGCAACGGCGAGACGGTGGCTCAGGCCGACGGCCCGCCCGGTTTCTTCGGACAGGCGCTGTCGGTGCAGACAGGTGGGCGCTCATTCGTCAACGACTGGAGACAGGTGACGATCCCTGCCGGTGCCGCAGCTGGCGGCGACTGGGCACTGGCTGTCGGGCTTTACGATCCACAGACCGGCGAGCGGATGACTCTCGGCGCCGGCAATGAACTGCTCATCGGCCCGATCGCAGTCGAGGCCGCATCTGCGCCCGATCAGGCCTGTGCGCTCATTGCAGCCACCTGCGCCAGCCAGCCTCCCTGATACAGCGCACGCCTGTTCTCGAACACGCTGCGGCGGCAACGCAGGCGCGCCGTCGATCAAGGTGGCGGCAGCGGTGAGATGAATCCTGCGTCGCTGCCAGCGACGACCTCCGGTGTCCAGGTTGGCGTTGCCTCCGAGCCAGGATCGGGCAAGGTCGGTTCGGGTGTGGCGGTCAGTCCCTCCCCGGAGGGCGCCGGCAGTGTGTCCGTCGGCGCTGCTGTGGGCATCTCCGTGGGTACCTCCGTGGGCACTGCCGTGGGTGTCTCCGTCGGCACTGCCGTGGGTGTCTCCGTCGGCAGAATCAATTCGAACGTTGGCGTCGGTGGCTCCAGGGTCGCTGTGGGCGGCACGAGCGTCCAGGTGGGTGTGGGTTCCGGCGTCGCAGGGGGAGGTGTGTTGTCGACGAAGACGCGTACACGCCCCTCATATTGCGCGCCGGTGTCGGCCCGCACGAGCACGCGCAGCGTATGCGGGCCATTGCCCAGTCCCGTCACGTCCCATGTTCCGAGTTGGCTGTCGATCACCGGCGCCCCGAACGGGCCACTGATGGGTGGGCTGAATGCACCTGGGTCGTGGCTGATGCCGTACTGCACCTCGTAGGATGCGAAGCCGGGAATGGCGGCGCTGCCAAAGATGGGCACCACGCCAGACAGCGTGGCGCCATCCGTAGGGCTGGTGATGGCAACCTGGATTTCGTCGGGCTGCAGGGTTGGCGGGACAGCCACGGCGCCGATCGGCGGCTGCGCAATGCCGTGCTGGATCGCCCACTCGCGATGTTCGAGCGGGTAAACTTTGTAGACGCGCTCCTCCACCTGGTCGGCCGGGGTATATTCGGTGGCCAGTTCCTCCGTGCCGCGTACCATGCGAATGCGCCGCCACAGGTCTTTTTCCTGGGGCAGCGGCGGCCGATCTTCGGCAAACCAATGCGTGCGCCGCTCTGGGCAAGCGTCGCCAGCCTGCGTGCCGGTATCGGCACAAACCTCGAACGCACGGACGCCTGCCGCCGGCGTGAAGGGGATGACCGGTTCGCCGCTATGGGCAATGTTCATGAACTGGTTCCAGATCGGCCCTGCACCTGCCACGCCGGAGATGTTGACCATAGGCGAATTGTCGGCATTGCCCACCCACACGCCGGTGACAAGCTGTGGCGTGTACCCAACGGTCAGGTTGTCGCGGAAGTCATTCGTGGTTCCGGTCTTCACCGCAGCCGGCCGGTCGGGCAGGCGCAGCACGGAGTTGGCGCCAAAGACGGGCGCGCGCGCCTCGTTGTCGGAGAGGATGTCGGAGAGCAGGAAGGCATCGGCTGGGTTGACAACCTGCTGCGCGCGCTCGATACCCGGCTGGCAGGGTCTGTCCGTGCCCTGCTCGCAGACTGTCTCCCCTGCCGCATCGGTGATCTTTTGAATCGTCACAGGGGCGAGACGCTGGCCGCCGTTGGCCAGGGTGGCGAAGGCGTTGGTCAATTCGATGAGCGGGATTTCGCCGGCGCCCAGCGCGAGGCTCAGCCCAAAATCGGGCCGGGTCAACGTGGTCACGCCAAAGCGCTGCATCAACTCCAGAAAGGCCGGCAGCGTCGCTTCCTGTAAGGCTGCCACGGCCGGAATGTTGCGGCTGGTGGCCAGCGCCGACCGCATCGTCATCAGCCCCATTTCCTTGCCGTCATAGTTGGCCGGCACATAGGGCGGGTTGGCGCCGTCTGGGAACTGGGTCGTGATGTCGGCGACGAGAGTGCCCGGTGTCCACTGCCCTTCGCTCGGCTTGTCGGGCATATCGAAGGTGGCCAGATAGACGAATGGCTTGATAGAACTGCCCGGCTGGCGCGGGGCCAGCGCCATGTTGACCTGGCCGTCGATCTCCACGTTGTCGAAATCGGCGCTGCCGACCAGCGCAACGACTTCCCCGCTCTGCGGACGTATCGCTACCAGCGCGCCGTTGGAGACGTTCCGGTCGGCCAGCGCGCCGACCTGCTCGCGTACGATGCGCTCCGCCTCTGCTTGCAGGCGCGGGTCCAGCGTTGTATACACGCTGTAGCCAGATTGGTGCAGTGCCTCCGGCCCAAACAACTGCTCGATCTGCTGGCGCACAAAGAGTGTGAAATGCGGCGCCTTGAGATCGAATCGCAGCGGCTCGTAAGCAAGCGGTTCGCTCCAGGCCGCGTCGGCTTCCGCCGCTGTGATGTAGCCTGCCTTCACCATCAGGCCCAGTACGATGCCCTGGCGCTTCTTGGCGCGGTCGGGATGCGTGTAGGGATCGTAGGAGGCCGGCAACTGCGGTAGGCCCGCCAGCAGCGCTGCCTCCGCCAGCGTCAACTCGCTGGCCTCTTTGCCGAAATAGGTCTCCGCCGCAGCGTTGATGCCGTAGGCGAGGTTACCGTAGTAGACCTCGTTCAGATAGAGTTCGAGGATATCGCCCTTGCTGTAGCGTCGCGTGATTTCGGCCGCCAGGATCGCCTCCTTGAGTTTGCGCGCCACTGTGCGTTCGGAGGTGAGCAGGACGCGCTTGACTAGTTGCTGTGTGATCGTCGATCCGCCGGAGACGACGTCCCCTTCTTGGAAGGCGTAGTAGACCGCGCGCAGCAATGCAACCGGGTCAACGCCAGGATGTTCGTAGAAGTTGGCGTCTTCCGTGGCGATCGTCGCCTGCACGATGGAAGGAGAGAGAGTTGCCAGCGACACCTCAATCCGCCGGCCCATGTTGGGGTCGAATGCCTCGTTCAGCAGGTTCCCTTCGCGATCGTAGATGCGCGTGGTCTGGAAGGTGCTGGCGCGCTGGCGCAGTTCGCCGGGTGACGGCAGATCACGCGCCATGGCGGCATAGCCGATGAGCAGTACGCCGGCGCCCAGGACTGCCAGCATGACAAACAACAGCGCCCCGCTGGCAAAGCCTCGCCAGAAACGGCCGCGTTGTGTAGGTGCGGGCGCAGGGCCGGAAGGCCGCGCGCGCTTGGGCTGGAAGGGTTGCAGTTCGTACATCGTCAGTTCGTCGTATCCAATGCTTCAGTAGTTCGCCATTCTGACCGCCGGAGCGATGTCAGTGCCTGCAGAGAACAGCAGGCACTGATGCCTTCACAACAAAGCTTGGACTCCCGTTTCTCACCAGATCAATTCGGCCATTGCCACGGCAATGTGTTCTGGTAGATCCACGCCAGCGTATGCCACCCTTGCAGCAAGATCAGGGGAAGCACCGCTCCCCACAACGCCTGACCGCGCAGCAACCTGGGCAGGAGCACGGCCAGCAGGAGCGTTGTGGGAATCGCAGCCAGGCTGAACAGATCCCAGTCGCGCTGCCCACCGTAGTCCGGATTCCACACCAAGGTGAACAGAAGGTAGAATCCGCTGGCGACGGCGAGA
>CAIRNL010000537.1 GCA_903879975.1 uncultured Chloroflexota bacterium
GCAGGCTTGCCGCATATTGACGAGCGTCACGTGTCTATTGCGCGCATGGACAGCGCACCCAGGCGGAGCGCTGTCTTGGGTGCCTGCACTCTCTCGCGCTGCACAGCTTTCATTCCGCTTGGACGCACCGGACGACTCCCCTATAATTCAGCAATCCCATCGGCAGTGCCGGTTGTGGCAGATTTTCCCGGCCTGCCTTGCATGCAGTGAGAGACCAGCAGGCATCAAAATTTTTTTCACTCGAGGAATCACCTGTTATGCAGAGTTCTGCCCGTCGTACTCGTCGCGAATCGCGACGCCAGCCCCATGCTGCCCACCAGGTCGCGCAGATTGTACAACCGCTGCACACGTTGCCAGTCTACGATCTGGTGGACGAGGAGCGGGTTGCCCAGATCCATGACAAATCGATGCAGATTCTGGAGCAAGCGGGCCTTGCCTTCTACGATTCGGAGTCGCTTGCCATCTTGCGTGCTGCTGGCGCCCGTGTGAAGGGGGAGATCGCTTATTTCGACCGCGACCTCGTCGCTGACTATCTGCGGCATCTGCCGCGCACCTTCACCCTGCAGGCTCGCAATCCGACCAACAACGTCGTGATCGGCGGCGATCATATGACCTTCCTGCCTGTCTATGGCCCACCTTTCGTGCGGGATCGCGCACGCGGGCGGCGCGAGGCAACGCTGGCCGACCTGCAGAACTTCATCAAACTCACGATGATGACACCCTACCTGCATCACCAGGGCGGTGTCATCGTGGAACCTATGGACCTCCCCTTCCAGTCGCGCCACATGGACATCGTCTACGCGCACATGCGCTACGGCGACCGCGGCTTTATGGGTGCGAGTACGGAAGCGTATACTGCCGCCGATTCCATTGCGATGAGCCGTATCCTCTTCCGCGAGCGGATGGATGAACCTGATCCCTGCATTTTCTGCACGATCAATGTGAGCAGCCCGCGTCGCCTGGATGATAAGATGCTTGGCACTATCAAGAACTTTGCTCGCGCCCGCCAGGGCGTGATGATGACGCCCTTCATTCTGTCCGGCGCTATGGGGCCAGCCGCCATTGCTGGAACCGTGGCGCAGCTCAATGCCGAGGCGTTGGCGGGCATTGTTTTCACACAGATGGTCAATCCCGGTACACCATGTATCTATGGGTCGTTCTTGGCGGCGGTCGATCTGCAGTCTGGGTCGCCGGTCTTTGGTGCGCCAGAGAGCCAGCTCTCGCTCTACTTGAGCGCACAGATGGCGCGCTCCTATGGCATTCCCTTTCGCAGCGCAGGTATGTATGCCAGCGCTAAGATTGCAGATGCTCAGTCCGCCTATGAGTCGCTCATGGCGATGCTGCCTGGCGTCATGGCCAAGGTGAATCTCATCCTCCACGCCGCAGGTTGGTTAGAAAATGGCTTGGTTGCCGGCTACGAGAAGTTTGTGCTCGACTGCGAGATCCTCGGTATGTTGCACACGTATCTCAAAGGGGTCGACTGGTCGGATGAAGGCTGGGCGATGGATTCAATTCTGCATGAGGTGCCTCCCGGCGGCCATCACCTCGGCACGGCGCACACACTGCGCAACTTCCGCACGGCATTCTACCGCGCCGAACTTTTTGATTATAACGCTGCCGAAGCATGGCAATTGGACGGTGCGCTCGATAGCGAGGCGCGTGCTGCCAAGAAGGTCGAGCAACTCCTCTATCACTACGAACTACCGCCATTCGATCCCGCTATCGATGAAGAATTGCAGGACTTTATGGCTCGTCGCAGGCGAGAGTTGATCAGATGAACCCCAGAGGACGCTCGGAGTACAGACGTGCAGAATGACAGGGATTGAGGAACAGGAGGACGTTGATGGCCTTACAGGATTTGCCAGCTGCGGCGCAGCTGGTGATTATTGGGGGCGGGATCGTCGGCTGTAATGCCGCGTATCAACTCGCACAGTTGGGCTGGCACGATGTGATCGTCGTCGACAAGGGCGACCTGCCTCACAACGATGGTTCGACCAGCCACGCACCGGGCGGTATGCACGTAACCAATGCCAGCCGCATGATGACACAATTGGCAGTGCAGTCGGTGGCGATCTACAGCCAGTTGCCTGCATACGAACCGGGCCGTCCTCCCGTGCGCCGAGTCGGTGGTCTTGAGGTCGCCTATACGCACAAGCGCATGGAAGACCTCAAGCGCAAGCAGGGGATTGCCACGAGTTACGGCGTCGAGGCGCACCTGCTTACGCCGGAGGAGACACTGCAGCATCTCCCCATCCTCGATCCCAGGGCGATCGTGGGCAGTTTCTACGCACCCCTCGACACCAACGTCATCGGCTGGCACGTAGCGGGATCGCTCGCCAACGAGGCGACGCGCATCGCTGGCGCGCGCTTTATCACCAACACTACGGTGACTGATATTGAGGTGACGCACGGGCAGATCACGGCGGTGATCACCGACCGTGGGCGTATCGCCTGTGAGGCAGCGTTGTTGTGCGCCAATATCTGGGCGCCGGCGATCAGCGAGAAGGCGGGTCTCGTCATCCCCCTGCTGGCCGCACAACACCAGTACACAATCTCGTCGCCGCTGCCCGAACTGGCTGAGTTTGCCCTGACTTGCGGCGGCAAGGAGATCGCTCACCCGATCCTGCGCCACCAGGATTTCTCGCTCTACTTTCGCCAGCACTGGGATGCCTACGGCATTGGCAACTATCGCCATGTCCCGCTCATGGTGCAACCGCGCGACCTGGGCAAGACCGCCAAGCTGCCCTTCACACCCGAGCACTATACGGTGGCGCAGAAGGCTGCACGTGAACTGATTCCAGCGTTGCGCAATGCCGAGCTTGCAACTGCATTCAACGGCATGTTTGCCTTCACGGTGGACGGTTACCCCGTGATGGGTGAGAGCAGCGTACGCGGTTTCTGGACCGCCGTCGGCGTCTGGATTACCCATGCCGGTGGCGTCGGTAAGGCGATTGCTGAGTGGATGACCTACGGCGAGCCGGCCATCGATGCGCATGAGGCCGATATCAATCGCTTCCTGCCCCATCAAAAGACACAACGCTACGTCGACCTGCGCTGCGCGCAGAATTATCGTGAAGTCTACGATATCATCCATCCGGCGCAGCCCATCAGTGAGCCGCGTGCCGTGCGCCTCAGCCCGTTCCATGCCCGCCTGGTCGAGCAAGGCGGCGCTTTTATTCAGTCGGGCGGATACGAGGTGGCGCAGTGGTACGATGCCAACGCTCACCTGATCGACAAGTATGCCGGCCAGATTCCGGCACGTAGCGGGTGGGCGGCACAGTTCTGGTCACCTGTTCAGGGTGCCGAGCACCTGGAGGTGCGCAACAATGTGGGGATCTTCAACCTGGCCGCGCTGGCCGTGATCGAGGTGAGTGGGCCAGGCAGCCTGGCTTTTCTGGAGCGGCTGTGTGCCAACCGCATTGACCAGCCCGTGGGCAAGGTGATCTACACCAGCTTGCTCACCCCGCGCGGCGGCATCCAGGCAGACCTGACCATCGTACGGCGCGGAGACAGCCACTTCTGGATCACCACCGGCGGCGCGCTCCTGCCCCATGACCTGGCATGGATCGAGCGGCACGCGCCGGCTGACGGCTCAGTGCAGATCGTCGATCATTCGTCGACCTATACGCCTATCGGCCTGTGGGGACCCAATGCTCGGCATGTGCTGGCGCAGGTGACGCAGCAGGACGTGAGCAACGCAGCCTTCCCCTATTACACGGCACAAGAGATTGAGGTCGGCGTCATCCCGGTCACGGCGTTGCGGATCTCCTATGCCGGTGAACTGGGTTGGGAACTCTACACCCGTGCTGAGTTCGCTGCCGGCCTGTGGGACACGTTATGGGCGGCGGGCCGCACGGTCGGTATGATCGCCGCAGGTTCGGGCGCGTTCGATTCGCTGCGCCTGGAGAAGGGCTATCGCCTGTGGGGACAGGACATTTCCCCTGACTACAATCCGTATGAAGCCGGCATCGGCTGGGCGGTGCGCCTGAACAAGGGTGACTTCATCGGCCGCGCAGCACTGCTGGCGGCAAAGGAGGCACGCGCCGGCAAGCGGCTCTGCTGCCTGACCTTCGACACGCCAGACGGCATGGCGCTGGGCAAGGAGCCGATCGTTGCCGGCGAGCGCTGTGTCGGCTACGTAACCAGCGCGAATTATGGCTACGCAGTGGGCAAGCACATCCTCTATGGCTATCTGCCCGCTGACTTGGCCGCACCGGGGACGAAGCTGGCGGTGGAGTACTTCGGCGTGCGCCATCCGGTCACGGTCGCCGCAGAACCACTGTACGATGCCCAGATGCAGAACCTCAAGGGCTGAAAGGAGCCAACATGATTGCATGCGATATCCTGGTCGTCGGCGCCGGTATTTACGGGATTACGACCGCTCTCGAGCTGAACCGCCGCGGCCATCACGTGGCCTTGATCGATCCAGGTCCCATCCCGCACCCGCTGGCCGCGTCGACCGATGTCAGTAAGGTGGTGCGCATGGAGTATGGCACCGACCTGCAGTACACGCGCATGGTGGACGCAGCGATTGACGGATTCGTTGCGTGGAACGAGGAGTTCGGCAAGGATCTGTACCACAACACCGGGGTGCTCATGATGTCGCTCAAGCCGATGCTGGCGGGCGACTATCTTTACAACAGCTATCACACACTGCTGGACGAAGGCCACACCCTCGAACGCATGGACAGCAGCACCCTGCGCGCCCGCTTCCCGGCCTGGCACGCGGCCAACTACGTGGATGGTTTCTTTGGCCCGCGCGGCGGCTATGTCGAGAGTGGGCGGGTCATCGAGGAGTTGCAGCAGAAGGCGCTGCGCGAGGGTGTCCAGGTTCATGCCGGCCAGACAGCCGGTGACTTCCTGCGTGAGGGCAACCGTATCACTGGCGTGCGCACGCGGGAAGGGGAGACATTTGTCGCCGCTCACACGGTGATCGCAGCCGGCGCATGGACGCACCACCTGCTGCCCGAGCTGGCGCCGGTGATGAAGGCCACTGGTCATCCAGTCTTCCATCTCAAGCCCGCCGATCCGGCGCTCTTTGCCGTGCCCAATCTGGTCACCTTCACGGCCGACGTGGCGCACACCGGCTGGTACGGTTTCCCGCTGCTGAGGGAGGGGATCGTCAAGGTGGCGAATCACGGCGTCGGCGTCACGCTGCATGCCGAGCACGACGCGCGCGTCGTCTACGACAGCGATATCGCGCATCTGCGCGCCTTCCTGGCACAGACGTTCCCCGCCCTGGTCGAGGCCGAAATTGTTTACACGCGCCGCTGTCTCTATAGCGACACGCTCGACGGCCACTTCTGGATCGACCGCCACCCGGCGCTGCGCGGACTCAGCGTCGCCGCCGGCGGTTCCGGCCATGCCTTCAAGTTCGGGCCGGTGCTGGGCCAGTTGATTGCCGACGTTGTGGAAGGAATTCCAAATGAATGGGCGCCGAAATTTCGCTGGCGTAATCTGGACGCAGGCGCCGTGATCGAGGAAGCCTCGCGCTTTCAAGGCGCAGCCACCACGTAGCGCCGCCGCTCTCTCCCTCACCGCTCTGAAACGGACCGCCAGTTCATGGGCATGTCACCCCTTCGACCTTCGAAGGAGAAGACGTGCCACCCGCCCTGAGAAATTTCACACTTCGAGAGTAACTGCAAGGGGGATAGCTGCAATGGAATATCGACAACTCGGCGGTTCAGGGTTCAGTGTGCCGGTGCTTAGCCTGGGCACCGGCACCTTCGGCGGGCAGGGCGAGTTCTTCCGGGCGTGGGGGGGCAGCGACGCTGCCGAGGCCACGCGTCTGGTCGATATCTGCCTGGAATCCGGCTTGAATATGTTCGATTCCGCCGACGGTTACTCGGGCGGCGCAGCGGAGGAGATTCTCGGCCAGGCGATCCGCGGCCGTCGCGACCAGGTGATCGTCTCGACCAAGGCTACTTTTCGCCGTGGTTCCGGGCCGAATGACGTCGGCTCGTCTCGCTACCACCTGGCGCGTGCCGTCGAGGGAAGCCTGCGCCGGCTCGGCACCGACTATATTGATCTTTTTCAGCTGCATGCCTTTGACGCCAAGACTGCGATCGAAGAGACGCTGCGCACGCTCGACGATCTGGTGCGTGCCGGCAAAATTCGCTATATCGGCTGTTCGAATTTCTCTGGCTGGCATCTCATGAAATCGCTCGCCGTTTCAGAACGCTATGGTCTGGCACGCTACGTGGCGCATCAGGCCTATTACTCGCTCATCGGCCGCGACTACGAGTGGGAACTGATGCCTCTGGCGCTCGACCAAAATGTGAGCGCCGTGGTCTGGAGCCCGTTGGGCTGGGGCCGTCTGACTGGCAAGATTCGCCGCAGCGTACCTGCGCCGGAGGTGAGCCGGCTGCAGAGCAAGCTAGCCCGCCAGGCCGGCCCGCCCGTCGACGATGAGTACGTCTACCGCGTCGTCGATGTGCTCGATGAAATTGTGCACGAGACCGGCAAGAGCGTGCCGCAGATCGCCCTCAATTGGCTTCTACAGCGCCCGTCGGTGACAACGGTCATCATCGGTGCTCGCAACGAGACCCAGTTGCACGACAATCTGGGTGCCGTGGGCTGGTCGCTCACTCCGACCCAGATTGCCCGGCTTGACGCAGCCAGCGAGCTGACGCTACCCTACCCCTACTGGCACCAGCGCGGGTTCATCGAGCGCAATCCGCCCCCCGTGTAAGGACAGACTGATTTTTTTGCGTACGACACAAGGGCCGGCTGCCGGCACTGCGGCCTTGCACTGTGCACTTTCATACGTAGCGCGCCGTGTTGCTCAAGGTCCTGGCCAGGATCGCTTCGTCGAGTAGGATGCCCATGCCGGGCGCATCGCTGCAGAAGAGGGTGCCTGCGCTGTCGATCTCAATCGGCGAGCTCAGCATGAAGTCGCGGCGTGCTGTTGTCCACAAGGGCGGATCCCACGGGAACTCCAGAAAGGGAGCGCCGACGGTGCCAGCCGTCAGATGCATGTTTGCCAGCAGACCAATGCCGTTGCCCCAAGTGTGCGGCGTGAAGAGGCAGCCGGCGTCGACGACGGCCTGAGCGAGCTTGCGTAGTTGTGTCATACCGCCCGTCCATGCCACGTCGGGTTGGTAGATGTCGAGACAGTCTCGTTCCAACAGCGTGTAAAACTCGTGGATTTCACGCGTGCCTTCACCGCCGGCAATCTTGACGCGAGTTGCACCGCGTAACCGCGCCATGCCGGTGTAGTCGGCACGGTGGAGCGGTTCTTCCATCCAGTAGACGCCGTATCGGGCCAGCTCCTGTGCAACTTCCAGCGCCCGTGCATAGTCCCACGGCGGCTGGACGTCCCACGGCATGCGCCAGCCCTGGTTGCAGTCGACCAGTAGATGCAGTCGCTCCCCCACTGCACGGCGCACGGCGGCGAGCACGGCCAAATCGTCTTCCAGGCGCAGGCGGCCAAAGCGCAGCTTGAGCGCCGGAAAGCCGCATTCTATAGCAGTGACAGCCACCGCAGCGCTATCGCCAGCGTTGCGGTGCGTGCCGAAAGAAGCGTATGCCCGTATGCGCTTCCCAGTGCCACCGACCATCTGCCAGATCGGACGGCCCTCTATCTGACCGACCAGATCCCACAGCGCAATTTCCAGCGGCCAGCAGCGCCCAGCATGAAAGCTTATGTTGTCGAGTACGGTGGCGTGCCGATCCAAATGGCGCGGGTCTTGGCCAATGAAAAGATGCGCGTAGTCATGAAAGCCGTAGAGCGCGTCGCCGGAGCCAATGCCCGTGCGCCCTTCGTCGTCGGTCACGCGCACAATCGTGGCGGGGAATTTGTGCCGTGGCTGTGTATCCCATGCCGCTGGAAAGGGTGGATCGAGCGGCAGCTGATGATGCGTAATCTGGATGCTGGCGATTTTCATCCCGCAGCTCACAGACTGCCCTGCGGCCAGCCGGCCACAACCCTGCTGGCAAGGTATCCCATCTCGTCCTGTGTGGGAACACGGGCGTTGTTGGCCATCATCGGCAGATTTTCGGCCGAGAGCATGCTGTCGAGAAGCCCTGCATACCCGACCTTTGTGCCGTGGTAGGGCCTGGCTGCACGGTCGAAATCTGCTGCCTCCAGCAACTCCATAAAGAGATGTGGAACATCGTTCCCGCTGCTGCCAGGGCGCATGGCACTCGCTACGGCCTGGTATCGTCCTGGGTCGGCATCAACGCTCCATGCCAGCGATCTCTCCATGGCAATCGCTACAGCGATTGCATGGGGCAGGTGGGCAACGGTGCCTAACGCATGGCCAATGTTGTGAGCGATGCCTGTGCCGCACTGGTTGATGGCGATGCCGGCCAGGCAGGCGGCTTCCTGCATCTGTTGGCGTGCTTTCAGATCGTGCGGTTCGGCTACGGCTGTCGCTAGAGCTGTGCAAATCAGCCGGATGGCTTGGAGCGCATAGCCCTCGACAATCGCATTGATACGCTGAGCAGTGGCTGCTTCTACAGCATGCACGAAGGCGTCGATCCCTGTCGCTGCCGTCAGCGTCGGCGGCAGGGTGACGGTGATTTCAGGGTCAAGCAATGCAACGTCTGGGCAGAGTTCATCGCCCCACGCCCAGGACTTGCGGCCGTCCGCATCGGTCACCACGCACGTGCGTGTCACTTCCGCCCCAGTCCCGCTCGTGCTGGGGATCATGAGGCTGGGCAACTTACCGGCATACGGATTGGCGCACATCATGTAGTCCTGCATGGGGCGCGTACCGGCGCTCACGGCTGCAACAAGCTTGGCGATGTCTAGGGCAGTGCCGCCGCCAAGCCCAACCACGGCTACCCCCGTCCCCAGAATGCGCGCCGCAGTGACACCTGCATCGACGGTGGCGATGCAGGGCTCGCCCGGTGGCGCAAGAAAGGTGTCGACAGGATACCGATCGGCCAATAGATCGTGCACGCGTCCGGCCCAACCTGCTGCTGCCATCCCCTGGTCGGAGATCAGCAGCAGTGCCCTGGCATGCAGACGGTGCAGTTGCTCAGGCAATGCGCGGAGCGCACCAATGCCTGCAACGAGCGTCGGAAGAGGAGTGATGGTATAAATGGACATTGTATACGGTTGTCTCTTTGGGTTGCCAAGGAACTGGATCGATCAACTGTATCGATCTCTGTGTGAGATTATACAAGGTGTATTTCTTTTGCTCAATCGCAGCAAAGGGAGGGGCAAGCGATTTGTGCATTTTACAATCTTTGCAAAAGCTTGTATGATTGTATCTCCCAGAGAACAGCACACCTAATGAGATTCAGGTTATGCGTTACAGAGATGTTCAGATAAAGTTTTGCTGCGCTTGACCGAGTAGTCCACCAGAATATCGCCCCAAATCTTTCTCTGATCGTTGACAGTGCAGGTGCCTGTTGCCGGTGCCCGCACTCCTGCTTCGAGCGTCAGGCGTACCCGTTGGTAAGTTTGACAGGCAACCTAAAGCTTCCATTTTCCGTTGCGCATCACCCTGCAA
>CAIRNL010000538.1 GCA_903879975.1 uncultured Chloroflexota bacterium
CGGCCGGCCTGATTGCAATTGCTTTGCTGCTCACCCTCCATGCTGCCCAGCAGTTTCACGACCTGGAACCCTTTGCGCCGGTTGCGTGGTGGTGGCACCTGGCTGCGATCGGCAGCGTACTGGGCGGCGCGTTCCTGCTCGACCGCGGGATGCGCCTGCGTACAGCCGGCGAACCATCCCGCCCGCCCGATCTCTCCACGCCTCAGGCGCTGGCCTGGCTAGGGCTGATCCTGGGGGTAGCGGCCTTCTTCCGCCTGTTTCGCTTCGACAGCCTGCCTTTTGGCACCTGGTACGACGAAGCCGAGAGTGGCCTGCAGGCGTTGCGTATCCTGAGTGACGCTAACTTTCGCCCAATCTTCGATGGCGCGACCCACGGCGCGGCACACTATCTCTACCTGGTAGCCGGTGCATTTGAGCTTGTGGGGGTTGAGACACAGTCCATTCGTCTGGTGAGCGTTGCGATGGGGCTGCTGGCGGTGGCAGCAGCCTATCTGGCCGGTGATGAACTCTTCGGCCGGCGTATGGGTCTGGTTGCGGCTTTTCTGATCGCAGTCTCGAGCTGGGCGGTGACGTTGAGCCGCTTCGGCATGTATGCCACTATGTCGACGCCGCTCTTTACACTACTCAGTGCTGCCTTTGCGTTGCGTTCTCTGCGCACGCAGCGCATGGCTGACTACGCGTTCACTGGACTATGGCTTGGGCTGGGTCTCTGTTTCTACACTTCGTTCCGTCTGTTTGTGCCGGTGATAGGACTTTTTTTCGTCTACTGGACCGTGTATGGGTGGGCGCGGGCGCGAGCCTGGCCCCCCTTGACCTTTTGGCTCGGGGTGGCGGTCATCGTCGGGGTGGCCGGTATTGTCACGGCGCCGCTGGCAGTCTTTGTCTTCAAGCATCCGGAACTTTTCTGGTCGCGTATCGAGACGACCTTCATTCTAGCCAATCAGGGAGTAGGTGACCCGTGGCCGGCGTTGTGGGAAAATGTGCGCCGCCATCTACTCATGTTCAACGGCACCGGCGACCCGAACGGACGGCACAATCTGCCTGGCAACCCGATGCTGGACGGCGTATCGGCTGTGCTGCTGGTGCTCGGGGTTGCTTACACGCTGCGGCGAGTGTTGCAGCCGCGCTATCTGCTGCTAGGGATGTGGCTCTGCTTCGGACTGCTGCCGGGTATTCTCTCGCTTGACTTCGAGGCGCCACAGTCGTTGCGCGCCAATGGTGCGCTGCCGGTCGCCTACCTGCTCGTGACCGCAGCGCTGGCCGTTCTGTACCGGGCGTGGACGCTGTCGGGTGGCCGCTATTCCCCGCGTCTTGTGTGGTGGCCTATCAGTGCGCTATTGGCGCTGAGTGCGGCACTGAACTTCAATACCTATTTTGTGCGCCAGGCCAACGATTTTGTCGTGTGGAACGCCTACTCTACGCCTGAGACGTTGGCTGCGCGCCTGCTGGCCGATGTCGACGAAAACACCGACGTCTACATGACCTCCTTCTTCCACGGCCATCCAACGTTGCGCTTCCTGGCACTTGCGGCGCGCCCTTACAGGGAACTGAGCACGCTCGACCAATTTCCTCTGCCGTTTGTGCCGGACCGTTCGGCGTTGCTGATTCTCAACGCTGAAAGCCGCGCGCTCTATGATGAGGCGAAGCAACTCTACCCGAATGCCACCTTCGCCGAGATGACACCGCCGCTGGACGGGCCACCCGTAGTTTTTACCGTCCGCCTGACGCCGGAGGATATTGCGTCTATCCGGGGGCTGGACGCACGCTACTACGCCGGTACTGCGTGGGAAGGCACACCGCTGCTCACTCGTCGCGAGCCAGCCATCGATGCCGACTGGACACAGAATGCACCGATCCCGATGCCTTTCGGCGTCGAGTGGGAGGGCATCCTCAATGTGGGGATGGCGGGTGTGCATGACTTCTTCCTGGAAGCGCCGGGTGCAGCCGAAGTCCGTATCGGCGAGCGACCGGTGATTTCGGGGACGGGAGTGCTTTCGGGTTCCCTGTCGTTGGCGCAGGGCAACCATGCGCTGCGTGTGCGCGCAGCCGGCGCACCGGGTCGCATTGCCCTGAGCTGGCGCACGCCCGACCGCGCTATCGCCATCATTCCTGCGACTGCGCTCTACGCCGCACCTGTGCTCGGTCACGGCCTACTTGGCCGCTATTTTGCCAACGGCGATTGGGTGCCGCCTGAAGCCATGAGTCGTATCGACGCTCGTTTCAGCCGCTACATTCACGTCACACCGTTGCCGCGTCCCTATACCGTCGAGTGGACCGGTAAGCTGGCAGCGCCGGTCGATGGCCTCTATCATTTTGGCCTTGAATCGATCGACGAGTCGCGGCTCTGGATTGCCGGCGTCCCTGTCGTGCAGGCCGACACGCCCAATACCTACCAGGACGGCCCGATCGAACTGGCACGCGGTCTGCACGACATCCGCATCCGCTTTGTGGACCGCACTCATCACACGCATATCAATGTCTACTGGCAGCCGCCAGGCGGTCAACGGCAGATGATTCCTACTGACGCACTCTACCCGCCGCAGGAGAGCTACGACCGCGTCACCATCCCGGCCTTCGACGCTGCTCCCAGCCTGATCGGCCCGGTGGGTGACGGGTTGTCGAGTCCGGCGCCGGAATTACCCGGCACTGCCGAGGTTGTGATAGGTAATCTGGCGCGCCCGACGGGTGTTGCCGTTGGCCCGGACGGCACCCTCTATGTTGCTGAAAGTGAAGCGGGGCGTGTGACGGCTTTTGCGTCCAGCGGTGAGGTGATACTGACCTTCGAGGATTTCCTGGAGCCGACCGACGTGGCTGTGAGTGCTGACCGCCTCTATGTCCTTGACGCCGGGGCTGGTCGTGTGCGCGCCTTCACCCTGCAAGGGGAGCCGCAGCGGTTTGCCGACGACCTGGACGCCGTCTATGCCGATCGCTCGCGCGGGATCGCTGCCACCCCGGAAGGGCGCGTGGTCGTCGCCAACACGCCGAATGGCCGTGCGGTCATGCTCGACGCTGCCGGTACGATAGCAGGGCAGGTGGTCGTCTGGCCCGGCGAGGATGCTCAGCCGGTCGATGCTGTCCTGGGGACTGACGGCAGGCTCTTCGTGGTGGAGAGCCATGGCCATCGCCTGATCCGCTATGCCAGCGACGGCCAGCGCGAGCGAGCCTGGCCGATCCCGGTGGCAAACACAGTGGATAGCCCGCATCTTGCCGTCGATGCAGCTGGCTATCTCTACCTGACGGAACCGGAGCAAGGGCGCGTCATGAAGCTTGGCCCCAACGGTGAGCCGGCAGGGATGTGGGATTTGGGTGCGTTGCTGGGGCGGGCAGTGCGACCGGTGGGCATTGCTGTAGCGCCCGACGGCGCGATCTGGGTGGCGGACAGCAGCGGCGGTGCGCTGATTGCGCTGCGCCACCGGGTGGATGTGCAACCGTGAAGCAGCAGGTGGGGATCTTGCTTGCAATCGTCAGCGTGATGGTCGGCGTGCTGGTGGCCAGCACGCTGCGCGCCCAGGATGCTCCTGTGGTCACGCCGGCTGATATTTCGACTCCGGTCCCTTCACTGCTCCCGCTGCCCAGCCCGACACCGGTATCTCAGGCGGCTGCCGGTTTCTTGACGCCGGCGCCGCGCTCGCTGCATTTGGCAACCGACACACCGCTGACATACACCGTGCGTGCAGGGGACACGCTCTTCACCGTTGCGCTGGAGACGGGTGTCGATCTGGAGGATGTGCCCTGCGCTGTCGGGCCACACTTCACTGCAGACCAGCCGCTCGTGATCGGTGATGTGTTGTCGGTGCCGCCAGCCAACATGCTCTGCCACGAGGTGTACCCGGAGGATACGCTTGAAGCGGTGGCTGCGGCCTACCGTGTTGCGCCGGAAGATATCCGGGCGCTGCCATGGAACGGGCTGATCGGCGTGCGCAGTGACGGCATCGATCTTCGTCCGGGCACGCATCTACGCATCCCGCTGCCGCTCTTGGGGAGCGGCAGCGGGCAGGTGCCTGCCGCCGATGCGGACTTCCTGGCCATCATGCTCAACATGCCGGTCGACACGTCACCTTTCGTGGTCTTTGCCGACCGCAGCCAGTTGCGTTCGGTGGCTGGCCACACGGCCGGTCCCGTGCCGGCGGATTGGCCCTACGGCAGTGGCCGTTTTGCCTGGCCGGTCTACGGTTGGCTCAGCCAGAGTTACCGCTACGACCACCGCGCAGTCGACGTGGCGGCGCCGGCTGGCACGCCGGTCACTGCTGCCGACCGCGGTGTCGTGCTGCGTGCTGGCTGGAATGACCAGGGCTACGGCCGCTTCGTCATCATCGACCACAGGATCGACTATGTGACACTGTACGCGCATCTGGATCGCATCCTGGTGCAGGAGGGTGATGTTGTGGGGCAGGGGGAGGTCATCGGCACCGTCGGCTCGACCGGCAACAGCACAGGGCCGCACCTGCATTTCGAGATCCGTGACTTTGGCCGTCTTATCAACCCACTCGAATTGCTGGTGTTACAGTAAAAGAAGCGCATGCAACGAGGCAATACGGCTTCGATTTCTGGGTGATTGCTATTGGTGATAGCGGACAGCGACTTCGTGCAGGATGGCCATGATCACCAGCACTCCAACCATGAAGGGTCCCACGATTTCCAGGCTAAGCCGGTCTGCGAGAAAGCCGGCCAGGCCTGGCAGCACGCCGATGCCCAGGCTTGCTGCGGCAACCTGAAAGCCGATGGCATTGTTGGCGTCGCCGCTGCCAAGGCGCAGCGGTGTGGCGGTAATCAGGAGGGGAAAGACAGGCGCCATGGCAAAGCCCAGCACGATGAGCGCAGCGAAGCTCACCCAGTCGACAGGGTTCCACCAGATGCAGGCGGCGGCCGCAATGGCTGTGAGGCTCATGGCGCGCACCGTCGGGATGACCGCAAAGCGATCCGCCACGATGCCGAAGAAGAAGCGTCCTAGCGTGAAACTGCCCCAGTAGAGACTGGCCCAGAAGCCGGCTACTGCCACTGCAACGCCGCGCGCCTCCGTGAAGAGCGAATAGCTCCAGTTGCCAGCCGTGACTTCAACGCCGGCATAACAGAAGAAAATCGCAATGTTGACCCACACGATGGGGCGGGCGAGCGTGGCGCGGCTGCTCGTGCGCGTCGCGGGGGAGTCAGCCGCCGGGGTGTCGGTGCGTGCCTGCCAGACGCCTGCGCGTGCCCACACCAGCAGCCCCATCCCGACCTGCACTGCGGCCACGATCAGGTAGCCCCAGCGCCACACACCGCCGATACTCAACAAGGTCGTCATCATCAGTGGGCCGACGGTGGCGCCGAGGCCGAAGCTGGCATGCAACCAATTCATCAGCCGGGGGCTGGGCAGGTTCATGGCAAAGTAGGTATTGAGTCCCCCATCTATCGCGCCGCTGCCCAGACCGAAGAAGAATGCACTGGCTACCAGCAGCGGCCATTCTGGCGCCAGACCCATGCCGAGCAATCCGGCCGCACGCAGGACGTTGGCAGCAATCAGCAGATTGGTGATGCCGAACCAGCCGATCAGCCGCCCGACATTGAAACTCGTTATGAGGAAGCCGAGTGTCGACGCCAGCAGCAGCGTGCCCATCTGCGCGTTTTGCAGGCCAAAGGTGCCCATGATCGACGGCCAGGCAATTCCCAACATGCCGTCCGGAAAGCCGAGCACGATGAAAATCAGGTAGGCAGTGACGATGACGAGCAGGGCAGAGGAGGAAGACGTGCGACGAGAGGTGGCTGCTGGCATGGTAGCGTTGTGTCCGTTCGGTTGCAGCGCGGTCAAATGGCGACGCCGCAGAAATCAAGCTGGTGGGCGATATAGACCAGTTCGCCGCGTTCGATCTGCTGGCGGCGGGCAGCGATCCATGCAGCAAAGGCCGTCCTGTCGAGATCGGGATGGCTACGCAGCGCACCTTCCATTGTGTCGACGATGAAGTGCAGAAACGCCGCTTCGTCCGCCGGATACGCGCCGCCTACGGCATGCACGACCCAGTCCGATGCGCCGGCCGCATGAATAGCAAAGCCGTTGGCTGGCAACGCAGCAAAGAGATGGCGTCCCGTGCGACTGTCGCCGGACGGCTGCCCGTCGGTGATGCGTTCATCCATGGTGCGATGGTAGGCAGCTTCGATGGCGTTGTCCAGCGCTTGATCGATGGCCGGTTCCAATAGAGTGGCGCCGTCAAAATTGATGGTGAAGTAGAAAATGCCGCCGTCGTGGAGCAGGCCGCGCAACAAGGGTAGCGCCCGGCGTAGATCCACCAGATCGAGGAAGGCATTGGCGATGAGCAGATCGTAGCGGCTGTTTCTGTCTCCAGCCGTGCTCGCGGCGTAGGCCAGCGCATCGGCGGTGACAAAACGCAAGTCAAGCCAGGAGGGGCCACTGGCCAGCCGGTGCGTAGCCGTGGCAATGAGGTCGGCATCAGCGTCCAGCACCGTGTAGTGGAGCGGCTGTGGCTGCGACCCGAACAACTGCCAGGCCAGCATGCGCTCGACCATCGTGCCGATCCCGGCGCCGATCTCCAGCACCTCCAGCGGCCTGGC
>CAIRNL010000539.1 GCA_903879975.1 uncultured Chloroflexota bacterium
CTTGCGCAGGATCGTGATCCAGGCAAGGCCTGCTTGCGCCCCTTCCAGGCAGAGCATCTCGAAAAGATGACGCTCGTCATGAGCAGGAACGCCCCATTCTTCGTCGTGATATTGCACGTAGAGCGGGTCATCACCTGCCCATGCGCAGCGAACCAAGGCGGCCATGTGTTGTCCTCTTGTCAAGCGATGGCTGCGTCTGACTCGCCGCAGCATCACCGATAGCAGGCGACTCACCACTGCACAGATGGGGTCTGCGTCCCATTGCAACAGACATCCTATCCTATCTGTTGACTCTTGCGCCAGCCGGGCACTCTTGCCATTGCGTTCCAGGCATTGGCGTGTGGATTGTGCGATGTCAAACTGTCAAGTGGAGCGTGAAACGGGCTGTATTTGACAGCGAGCATGGTAACGGGTTAGAATCGGATTGTTTCTGGGCAACGGCATGAAATACATGGCGTGGCGCATTCGTCTAGAGGCCCAGGACACAGCCCTCTCAAGGCTGAGACACGGGTTCGAATCCCGTATGCGCTACTGCGTATGCATCTGTTTTCTAGGTGCAAAGGTGAATCATCGCGTTGAGATGCAGTCTCTAGGTGGTTCATGGGGCAAAAGCGGTTTCCGTTATAGTGGAAACCGCTTTTGTTTTACTGGCGTTCCGGCCAGCAGCCCGCTGATCGCCGGCTCTCAGCGCTGGCTTGCATGACGATCCAGCGCTGAGAGCATTCTTGTTCAGCCATGGAGTGCGCCAGCGGTTCAGCGTTGACTTGTACGGTCACCTCGTCCATCTCTGCACCCCTTCTCGTCTACAGTGATGCTCTTGGAAATGCATCGCTGCTGGTGGCGCCACTGTTCTCCTTTGCTCAAGTCGATACCGGTCGTGGGGTCATTGCGCTGCCCCGGCACGTAGAACGATGCCCGTTCTTGACACCACTATAAAGCGAATTTGCCGCCTCTTTCGACAGATTGCACTCCACGCTAAACGTATGGCAGCTTTGACGAAAGCTGACGACCGCCGAAATCAGCGAGGCGTGGCGGCTGGTCAAGACCTACGTCGTCTCCGACCGCATGGTCGAGCAACTTGATGGGTTGGTCTTTCCGCAGTTGCACCTGGACCGCGGCATCGACAACAAAGGCATCTTCATCGCCGGCAATTATGGCACGCGCGGGGTGCCGATTGCGCGCTGGAGCATGATCTTTGAGGGGTTAGGTCTGCAGGCTGCACTCATACGTGACGAGAATACACGCCGCACGGGGCTGAACCAATTGCAGGCGCGAGTGCAGGCTGACCTGGAGACGGTCACGACGCTGCTGGCAACGGCGGAAGGCAGTCTGACGATTTGGGGCGCGTCGCTCTACACCGACTCGATCCAATTTGTCGCCCGCGCAGGCCAGGTGGAAACGCACACGGAGCTGGCGGGGGTGCGCCTGGGGCGGAGCGATGTCGTTCCATATCTGCGGGCGGCCAAGCAGTTTCTCGAAGCACTGGCGCGCTACAACACGCCGGGCAAACTCCAGAACCTGACCTTGACTGAAGTGCAGATCAGCGAAGGTCTGGCGGCATACAAAAAGAGCCAGCGCATCGATGAACTGGTGAAGCTGATCCATCAGTTCCAGCCGCTCACAGCCTATCTAGAGGCGGCAGCCTCGGATCTGTCCGACGATGATCTCTGGATGCCGGGGGCAGCGCAGGCGCGTCAGGGGTTGCTGGACGAGCTGCGCACCTTTGCGCAGAACGCGGCGCCCTTCCCGACCCCGGCTTTTCGGCAGCGGCTTGAACGGCTGAAGCGCGACTATGTGGAACGCTACACCGATCTGCACCACGCCTACGTTCTCAGCCAGAGCACCGACGCTGAGCGCAAGCGCATGCTCGACAGCAAGCAATTCAAGCAGGCACGGCAGCTTGTACGCATTGACCTGTTTAGCGGCAGCAGCGAGTTGGGCGGGTGGAGCCAGGTGTTGACGGCGATTCCCGTCTGTCCAAACTATCACCCCGGTCTGATTGGGAACACACCGACCTGCCCCACCTGTCGTTTTCGCGCCGCCACCGCGGGCACGCAACCGGCGCAGGCGACGCTGCCCACAGGCTTTGTGGAGTCTGTCAACCAGGCGCTGCGCTGGTTACGTGGGGTGACGATCCATGCGGCGGAGATCGTCACCGCCCTGAAGTCGCCCACCATCCCTTGCACTGTCGATGACCTGGAACGCCGCTTCACTGCATATGTCCAGGCACTGCTGGCACAGGGCAATGACCGCAGTAGTACTCGGCTGATGATTGAGTAATGTAGGGCGAAGTGCCACTTCGCCTTACATTGGGGACGGTTGGGCGAAGTGCCACTTCGCCTTACATTGGGGGCGGTTGGGCGAAATGCCACTTCGCCTTACATTGGGGAGGGTTGGGCGAAGTGCCACTTCGCTTTACATTGGGGAGGGTTGGGCGAAGTGGCACTTCGCTTTACATTGGGGACGGTTGGGCGAAGTGCC
>CAIRNL010000540.1 GCA_903879975.1 uncultured Chloroflexota bacterium
AGTCCGCACGCCCGGACTGAAATGGCTACGGGATCACGGCATTGATCCAAGCCTGCCGCCGCCCGAACCGAAAAAGCTACCAACCTACTGGCGCAACGTCCAGATTGATTTGTGGAAAGCTTATGCTGGCGTGTGTGCCTATCTTTCGATCTATTTTGAATGGCCGTCGGGCGCCAGTTCAACCGACCATTTCATTGCGAAATCGCGGCTTGCCAATCAGGCATACGAGTGGTCAAACTATCGCCTGAGTTGCCTGGGAATGAACCGGAACAAGGGCAACTTTGAGGATATTCTCGACCCATTCGACATCCAACCGAACACATTCACGCTTAACCTGGCTTCGGGCCGGATTGCGGCGAATCTAGCATTGCCCCCGGTAGAAAGGACTCTGGCCGAGGCAACCATCAGGCGACTAAAGCTGGATGCCCCGGAGACGAACCGGATGCGCGCCGAACACTACACCCTCTACTCTCGTGGCGAGGTCTCGGCAGCCTATCTACAGCGCCTATCCATGAATGAACATGACATCGGACTTATATCCATCCTTCGCAAAAAATCATCATAAGCGTTGTCTGACCTGGATACGGCGGACAGTTCGATGACCCAACCTGCTTTGACGACAGAGAAACCAGCCCTATGCGCATCCTCGACCACCTGATCCAGACCCTTCGCAGCGCCGCCAACCACAACGGCGCAGCCCAGGCCGCGCCGGCCTGCATCCTCTGGCCCGACCACGACCGCCAGTGGCAGAGCGCCATCCCGGCGTTGCAGGCGGCCCTGCCAGAACTCTTCGTGCTGAGCCAGTACGACCCGGCCACGCGCAGCGGGCCGGCCATCTGGCTGCGCTGCGTGCTCTCCGGTGTGCTGCCGCCCGGCGCCGAGCCGCCCGAGTGGCAAGGGCGAAATCTGATTTCTGGAGCCGCCACGCCTGTCTTCTACCTGCCCGGCTACAGCCGGCAGGAGCTGCGCGATGTCAACACCTGCCCGGCCGAACTCAAGGCTATCGTCGAACTGCAATTCCGCGGCGCGATCTGGTCGCAGGCCAATGCCCGCGACTGGACAATCCTGGCCTTTCTGCAGTCGACGCGCGGCGGCCTGGGGCTGGATGTGGCCCCCGATGTCGAGACGAAGCGCGCCCTGCAGGGCGCGCTGGCCTGGCTGCTCGACGAAGATCTTACCGCGCTGCAGGGGCGACGGCTGGAGGCCATCGACTTCAACCGGCTGATTGTGGCGGACCCGGTGCGCGATCTGCTGTACTGGCTCGACCAGGATGTGGCCTTTCGCCAACAGCGCACCGCGGCGGAATGGCGGGCTTTCGCGGATATCACCCACACCCAGTATGGCCTCGATCCTGAACGCGCCAGCGTGCTGGACGGGGCCACCGCGTTGGCAGAGCGCAAGGGTGCCTGGCAACAGGTGTGGGCGCGCTTCTGCGAGGCGCCGCAACACTACGCCGCGATTCCCGACCGCATCCGGCGCTGCGCCATGCCCCCCGCCGATCTTTTTGCCAGCGCAGCCACGCACGAAAGCTGGCCGCAGTGGAACGATAGCCAGGAAGCCCTCCTGCGCGCCGACCTGATGGCGCTGGCCGGCCTGCCCCCGCACAGTGCCCGCCGGCGCATCGGCGAGTTGGAGGAAGAGCACAGCGAGCGCCGGCGTTGGGTGTGGGCGACGGTGGGCGCTGCACCGCTGGCACGCGCGCTCCAGCCGCTGGCCGACCTGGCGACAGCCACCGAAATCGCGCTGGCGGCCGGCAACATCGACGACCTGGCGGCTGGCTATCAGCGGAGTGGCTGGCGCGCCGACCACGCGTTCCTGCGCGCGCTGGCAGCCGTGAAAGCACCCGAAGATGTGGCGGCCGTGAAGGCAGCGGCCGGCGCTATGTATCTGGCCTGGGCCGAGGAATCGGCCCGCTACCTGCAGCAATTGGTCCAGACAGCCGGCTACCCCGGCAGCGAGCCGCCTGCCACAAAGACCGCGACGGCCCGGCCGGGCCTCTGCTATCTCTTTGTCGATGGGCTGCGCTTCGACCTGGGGCAGCGCCTGGTCGAACGGCTCCATGCGGCAGGCTGCACTGTTTCGAGCCACCCGCGCTGGTCTGCGTTGCCCAGCGTCACGGCCACGGCCAAGCCCGCTGTAGCGCCGGTCGCCGGCCAGATTCGCGGCGCAGACGCCACCAGCGAATTCGACCCGCTGATCGCGGCCACAGGCCAGTCGCTCAAGGGTGGCTACACGCTGCACAAACTGCTGGAAGCGGCGGGCTGGCAGGTGCTGACGGGCGAGGCGCTGGGCGATCCCGCCGGCGGCGCGTGGTGTGAAGCTGGCTCGATCGATACGGAGGGACACAGCCGCGGCTGGCGCCTGGCCTATCACACCGACGATCTGCTCGATGCGGTGGCAGATCGCATTCAGCGTTTGCATGCTGCAGGCTGGCACACCGTTCGCGTCATCGCCGACCACGGCTGGCTGCTCTTTCCGGACGGCCTACCCAAGCTCGAACTGCCGGCGACGCTGACGGAGAACAAGTGGGGGCGCTGCGCGGCCGTCAAGCCCGGCGCATACACGCCGGCGCAGCTCTATCCGTGGTTCTGGAATGCGGCGCACTCCTTTGCGCTGGCGGACGGCGTGAGTTGCTACCGTGCCGGGATGGAATACGCGCACGGCGGGATCAGCCTGCAGGAGTGCCTGACGCTGGAGTTGACGGTCACCGCGGCCCATGTCCCTGCGCGCCGTACCGTCGCGGTCACGGACGTGGGCTGGAAGGGCATGCGCTGCCTGATCGCCGTCGAGGGCGACGTGTCCGGCCTCGTCGCCGACATTCGCATGCACGCGGGCCGCCCGGATTCGAGTATCGCCGTGACGCCCAAGGAGTTCAAGGCGAACGGCGTCGCTTCGCTCGTGGTCGAAGATGCCGACCTGGCCGGCACAGAGGCGGCCATCGTCGTGCTGGACGCCGAGGGCGCCCTGATGACGCAGATGCCCACCACCGTGGGAGGATCGTCATGAGCATGGAACTGGACGCCATCGACCGCAGCGCGGCAGAAATGTTGGAAGGCTACCTGGTGCGCAAGGACCTGGTGCGCACCTTCAGCCGCCAGTTTCCCGTGCCGACCTACGTGGTCGAGTTCTTGTTGGGGCGCTACTGTGCCAGCGTGGACCCCGGCGAGATCGAGGAAGGCATTCAGATCGTGCAGCGCCAGCTGCAGTCGCGCACGGTCAAGGCGGGTGAAGAAGAACTCTTCAAGGCACGCGCCCGCGAGCATGGCGAAGTCAAGATCATCGACCTGATCACGGCGCGGCTGGACGCCAAGAGCGACGCCTACGTGGCCACGCTGCCGAGCCTGCGCCTTGCGGACGTGCGCATCGACGCCGAGCTGGTGACGCAGCACGAACGCATGCTCACCGGTGGATTCTACGCCGAGATCGGCCTGGCCTATGATGCGGCCATCGCCCAGGAGAACCGAGGGCGCCCCTTTGGCATCGGCAGCCTGCGCGAGATCCAGCTCTCCAAGCGGGACGTGCTGGATGTGCTGGCTGCGGCGCGCACCCGCTTCACCACCGAGCAATGGAAGCACTTTTTGCTGCGCAGCATCGGCATCGAGCCGGACGGGTTGAGCGAGCGCGCCGTCAACGCCTTCTTTTTGCGCATGGCGCCTTTTGTCGAGCGCAACTACAACCTGGTGGAACTGGGGCCGCGCGGCACGGGCAAGAGCCATCTCTTCCAGCAGGTCTCGCCCTACGCGCACCTGATTTCGGGCGGCAAGGCCACTGTGGCGCGCATGTTCGTCAACAACGCCAGCGGCCAGCGCGGTCTGGTCTGCCAGTACGATGTCGTCTGCTTCGACGAGGTGTCGGGCATCTCTTTCGACCAGAAAGACGGCGTCAACATCATGAAGGGCTACATGGAGTCGGGCGAGTTCAGCCGCGGCAAGGAGAGCATCCGTGCGGACGGCAGCATCGTCATGGTGGGCAACTTCGACGTGGACGTGGAGCACCAGCAGCGCATCGGGCACCTGCTCGGCCCGCTGCCGCCGGAGATGCGCGACGACACCGCCTTCATGGACCGCATCCACGCCTACCTGCCCGGCTGGGACGTGCCCAAGATCAGTAAATTGCTGCTGACCGATCACTTCGGCCTGGTGAGCGACTTTCTCTCCGAATGCTGGAGCCGGCTGCGCGAGCAGAGCCGCGTCGCCACGCTGCAAAACCGCATCTCCTACGGCGGTGCGCTGAGCGGCCGCGACAGCAATGCGGTCAACAAGACGGTGAGCGGGCTGCTCAAGTTGCTCTATCCGGGCGCCGATGCGCCGGTTGCCGACGAGGACCTGGAGTGGGCGGTACGCATCGCCATGGAAGCACGGCGGCGCGTCAAGGAGCAGCAGAAGCGTATCGGCGCCGCCGAGTTCCGCAACACACACTTCAGCTATGTCTTTGGCGCCGAGGGCGTCGAAAAATTCGTCTCCACGCCCGAACTGCAGAACGAGAACCGCATCGGCAGCGATCCGCTGGAGCCAGGGCAGGTATGGAGCATCAGCCCGGGCGGGCCGGACGAGCCTGCGGGCCTCTACCGCATCGAGGTCAACAGCGGGCCAGGCGCCGGTGTGAAGATTCTCAACAAGCCCGTGCCGCCCGCCTTCCGCGAGAGCGCCAGCTATGCTGAGCAGAATCTCTATGCCCGCGCCCATCCGCTCGTCGGCGACCGTGACCCGCGCCAGCACGAGTTCACGGTGCAGTTGCGTGCGTTCGACGCGGCCAAGTCGGGCGCCAGGTTGGGCGTCGCCGCGCTGGTGGCGCTGTGCAGCAGCCTGTTGCGCAAGAGCGTGCGCGGTGGGCTGATCATTGCCGGCGAGATCAACCTGGGAGGATCGATCGAACCCATCCACAACCCGGTCACCCTGGCAGAGATCGCAGTGGAGAAAGGCGCCACGGCCCTGCTGATGCCGGTGGCGTGCCGGCGGCAGTTGTTCGATCTGTCGGATGAAATGGCGACGAAGGTGGATATTCAGTTCTATCTGGACGCGCGAGATGTGTTGTTGAAGGCGCTGGTGGAGTGAGGTTCGCTATCCCCAGCGGAGAGGCACAAGCGCCTGAAATCGGCGCAGCTGCGGGACACGCGTCAGGCGAGGTCGCGCTGCACCTGTGCCACCCAGGCTGCGTCGGCGGCGGAGAAGAACTCGCCGTTGCGCTCTCGGCTCCAGGGTCCCACCAGCCAGCAGGCCAGTGCCGCAATGTCGGCCGGCGGTGTCAGTTGGCCCAGGGTGTAGATTTCGTGGAACCAGCTGGTGTCGAGGACGGAATCGGTGGTGTCCACGCTGCGGATGTCTTCTTGCATGGCAGTGTCCACCTGGCCGGGATAGAGCGTGTTGACCATGACGCCGCGGCCGGCCACCTCCAGCGCCAGCACACGCGTCAACATGTCGAGCCCGGCCTTGGCGGCGCAGTAGGCGCTGCTGCCCGACACCGGCGTGAAAGCGGCCTCGCTGCTGATGTTGAGGATGCGGCCGTAGCCCTGGTCGAGCATGAGCGGCAACACATTGCGCGCCAGCATGAAGGGGGCCACCAGGTTGGTCATGATGTCGTACGTCCACTCGTCGGGGTCGGCCTCGGCTACCTCCTCCAGCGGCCAAATGACGGCGGCATTGTTGATCAGGATATCGACACGCCCAAACTGATCGAGCGCAGCTTCCACGATCTCTTCGACGATGTCGGGGTCAGTCACGTCGCCAGGGACGGCAATGGCCTGCATACTCTGCCCGCGCAGGCGCGACGCCACGGCTTCGACTTCCTCTTCGCTGCGTGCCGCGAGGACGACCCGCGCGCCCAAGGTGGCCAGCCGTTCTGCCGTTGCCGCACCGATACCGCGGCCTCCGCCCGTGAGAATTGCCACCTGTCCCTGCAGTTTCTTGCGTGCCATACTCTGAAGTGTAGCAGAGCCGCTGCGCGACGTCTAAACGGAGAGGCGAAGAGTGGCGCATTGGAGGGGTAGCCAGTTGACAGCCGAGACCCTCCCCTGCAAAATGAACCCATCTATGTCGACCCACCCTTGGTGCTGCTTGAAGAACGTGCCATGACCGCGCCGCCGCCGCTGCTCTCGGGTGAAGCCTTCAAAGCCGACCCCTACCCTGTCTATGCGTATCTGCGCGAGCAGGCGCCGGTCTACTGCCGTGCCAGCCGCGACGGCGCTGCGCGCATGTGGTTCCTCACGCGCTACGAAGACGTCAGCGCTGCACTGCGCGATGACATCCGCTTTATCAAGGACGTGCGTGCGACGCAGACGCCGGCCGAGCGCGCTGGTGCGCGCGCAGCGCCGCCCCTCTACCGGCTCCTGACCCATCACATGCTCAACGCCGACGGTGCCACGCACGGCCGCCTGCGTGCGCTCGTCAACAAGGCGTTCAGCGCGCGCCAGGTCGAGCAGCTGGAGCCACGCCTCTACACCATCGCCGGCGACCTGCTCGGACGCGCCATGCGCCACGGCGCGCTGGACTACGTGCACGACTTTGCCCTGCCTTTTTCGATTGCCGTCATCGGCGAGTTGCTTGGCATCCCGAGCCGCGACCATCACCGCTTCCGTGCCTGGTCGCATATCCTGGTGGCACCTTCGGCTGACAGCGACCGCAACGTGCGCAAGACCGAGCGTCTGGGTCAGGTGATGCAGGACTTTGCCGGCTATCTCGCAGCCGTCTGCGCCGCGCGCCGCCGCATGCCACAGCCTGACCTCATCAGCCTGCTGCTTGCCGCCGAGGAGGCGGGCGACCGGCTGAGTGAAGAAGAGTTGTACAGTATGGTGCTGCTATTGACCGTGGTCGGCCACGAGACGTCGGTCTTTCTGCTGGCCAATCAGGTGCTGACCTTGCTCGCCCATCCGCCCCTGCTGCATGCGCTGCGCGCGGACCGCAGCCTCGTTGTGCCGGCCATCGAAGAGTTCATCCGGTACGACGGCCCAGTGGAACGGGCAACCATGCGCTTTGCGGCGGCAGACATCGAATGGGGAGAGCAGGTGATGCGCCGTGGGGACGCGGTGAGCCTGGTGCTGGCGTCGGCACATCGCGACGAGCGTGCTTTCGATGCGCCGGCCTGTTACGATCTTGCGCGCATCGCGCCGCGCCACGTGGGCTTCGGACTGGGGTCGCACTACTGTCTCGGCGCGCCGTTGGCACGGCTGGAGGCCCGCGTTGCGCTCAATACCTTTCTGGATCGCCTGCCGCACGCGCGGCTGGCCGTGCCGCGCGCGACACTGCGCTGGCAGACGAACCCGATCGTGCGCGGCCCGCGCCGGTTACCGCTGATTTGGGCGTAGGGAAACAAAAAAGATTCTCTTTGCCGTTGCGGCTTGTGCTATACTATTTATCCGTGATGACAAACCCAGAGCAGCAGCCGGCGACCCAACCTGCGCCGGAGCATCAAGCGACAAGCGAAGCGCCGGCCTCGCTCGACCTGGTAGAGGGTCTGGCCGACAGCGACACGTCCAAACCCGAAAATCGGCTGAATCGTTTCCTATGGCGGCTGATCGAGGCGTCTCCGGTGGCGGTCGTTGCCTGCGACCAGTCGGGGGCCATCCTCTACGCCAACCAGAAGCTGGCAGAACTCTTCGGCTATCAGGTGCCAGAGTTGCTGGGGCGGCCGATTGAACTGCTGATCCCTGAACGCTACCGCAGCGACCACCGCGTCTATCGCAGCCTTTTCAGCGACAACCCCCATACCCGCCCCATGGGCTCTGGGCTGGACCTGGCCGGCCGTCGCCAGGACGGCAGCGAATTTGCCATCGAGGTAGGGCTCAGCTACTTCCGTGCCGAGGAGACGTTGATCGTGCTCGGCTCGGTGACGGACATCACGCGGCGCAAGTACACCGAGGAACTGCTTGAGCGCCGTGTGCAGGAGCGCACGCGTGAGATCGAACGGCGGCGCCGTGTCTCCGACAGCCTGCGCGACATCCTGCAGGTGCTCAACTCCAATCGTCCGTTGTCGGAGATTCTGGATTTCATCGTGCGGCAGGCGCAGCAGCTGTTGGGGGCCGATGCCAGCGCCATCTATCAGCTGCACGAGGGCGGCAAACCGTTGAACTTTCAGGCGGGTGTGGGGATTTCACCCGACCAACTGGCGCGTGCCTACGCGAATGAGGTGGCGGCGGCTGGCGATGAAGAGCCAGCCACTGCCAGCGCTGCCGACCCCGTTTTTCGTGCCGGCGACCACGACTACTGTGCGCAGTTGGCTGTGCCGCTCAAGATCAAAGGCGAACACTACGGCGGCCTCATGCTTTATTACTTGCAGCCGCGCAAGTTCTCGCCAGAGGAGATCGAGCTGGCGGTCATGTTCGGCGATCAGGCCGAGTTGGCCATCGAGAATGCGCGGCTGCGTGTGCAGGTGGAACGCAGCGCCGTTGTGGCTGAACGCAACCGCATCGCCCGCGATCTGCACGACTCTGTCACGCAGACGCTCTTCTCGGCAAGCCTGATTGCCGACGTGCTGCCCCGCCTCGTCGAACGGCGCCCGGAGGAGAGTCTGCGCCGGCTGGAGGAACTGCGCCAACTGACGCGCGGTGCGCTGGCCGAGATGCGCACACTGCTATTGGAACTGCGCCCTGCGACGCTGATGGAAGTGACCATCGAGGAGTTGCTGCGCCAACTGACTGAGGCGGCGCGCGGGCGAGCCCGCATCCCCATTGCGATGGACGTCTCCTTCCCGGTTCCCTTGCCGCCCGAGGTGAAAGTTGCCTTTTATTATGTCGCCCAAGAGGCGCTGAACAACGTGGCGAAGCATGCGCGTGCCGGGCAAGTCGCCGTCACCTTGCACACTGTAGCCGAGACCGTGGCCATGACCATCCGCGACGATGGCGTGGGCTTTGACGCCGCTGCGGTCACAGCCGAGCATCTGGGGCTGGCCATCATGCGCGAACGCAGCGAGGCGATCGGTGGCCAGCTCGAGATCATCAGCCGGCCAGGTGCCGGTACGACCATCTCTCTGCACTGGATGCCTGCCCAGGGAGAACAGAACGAATGAGAACGGAGAGCGGCATGAACATGGACGGTGCACTGCAGTCCCCGATCCGCGTGATGATCGTCGACGACCATGCGGTGGTGCGCGGTGGGTTGGCTACCTTTCTGCTTGCCTACGATGATCTGGAACTGGTTGGCGAGGCGTCCAATGGCTTGGATGCGTTGACGGTCTGCGAGCGCTGCCATCCTGATGTGGTGCTCATGGACCTGATGATGCCGGAGATGGACGGCGCCACGGCAACGCGCCTGCTGCGCGAGCGCTTTCCCCATGTACAGGTGCTGGCCCTGACCAGCTTCAAGGAAGAGGACCTGGTGCAGGGTGTGCTGGCGGCTGGCGCCATCGGCTACCTGCTCAAGAACATCTCGGCCGACGAGTTGGTCGGTGCGATCCGATCGGCGCGTGCGGGGCGTCCGACGCTGGCGCCCGAGGCGACGCGTGCGCTGATCCAGAGCGCCACGCACACGCGAGTGCAGCCGCTGGGGCAGGATTTGACCGAGCGCGAGCGCGATGTGCTTGCGCTGATGGTGACGGGCATGAACAACAGTGAGATTGCCGAACAACTGATCGTCAGCCGTTCCACGGTGAAGTATCACGTCAGCAACATTCTCTCGAAGCTCCAGGCCATGTCGCGCACTGAGGCTGTAGCCTATGCCCTGCAGCAGAACCTGGTCAGCTACCCCAAAGAACGCTCCTGACCGGGGGGGGATTTGGTCAGGGCAACTTGGGGACTGCCTGGATGGAGCCATACGGGAAGTGCGCAGAGTGTGATACACTCATGGTATGCTGAATCCAGTTTGCCGCAGGCGGATATCAGGCGCCACATCGTCTGTCAGCAAAGCCAACCTGCCGGCGCGGCTGTCTGTCGCGCGACAGCAGGTCAACACCGAAAATGAGTAAAAGCATGTCCGAACGATTTGATGCCGCTATTATTGGCGGCGGTCCGGCAGGTCTTGCCGCCACAGCCTATCTGCTGTATGCGCGTTTGAACGTTGTGTTGATCAGCCCAGATTTGGGCGGCAAGGTGAGTTACCCCTTTGCCCTGCGCCACGTACCCAGCCATGACACGGTGTGGGGGGCTGGCCTGGTGCACGAGCTTGCCGAACGCGTGACCGGCGAACTCGAGCATCACATCAAAGACACGGTCAGCCGAGTGACGAGGCTGGACGATGGCAGCTACTCGCTTGCGCTCAACGAGGGCGGCGTTGTCGAGGCTCGTACGATCATTCTGTGCACGGGTGCCCGGGCGCAACGCCTATACGTCGAAGGGGAGGCGGACTTCTGGGGCAAGGGACTGAGCTATTCGGCCATCAGCCATGCGCCGCTCTTTGCCAACCGTCCGGTAGCCGTCATCGGCGGCGGCGAACGCTCGATTACGGCCCTGCAGATTTTGATTCCGTTGGTCTCACATATCGACTACATCGAGGCGCGGCCGCAACCCGTTGTGGATCGCGCCCGCGCCGAGGCGACGTATGCTCATCCCAAGGTGACCGTCTTCCGCGGCTGGGAAGTCCAGCAGATCGTCGGGGATGACTTTGTCACTGGGATCGACCTTGTCGGCGTCAACGGCGAGGTGCGGTCGGTCCCGATTGAAGGAATCTTCGTGCAGTATGGGCTGTTGCCCAACAACAGTGCGGTGCGCGACCTGGTCGATCTCGACGCCAACGGACATATTGTCATCGATGAGCGCTGTGCGACGAATGCGCCGGGTCTCTTTGCCGCCGGTGATGTGACCACCGTCTACGCCGAACAGGTTCCAGTTTCGATCGGTGAGGGGGCCAAGGCCGGCCTGACCGCCTGGCAGTATTTGTCGGCCAAGAGTGTCGAATAGGCCGGCGGGCTGCACGCTCGTTACAGCGCCAGAATGCAGTTCTCGCTGCCGTACTCGCTGGCCTCGTAGCTGTCCGCCTGCGGATCGTTGATCCAGGCGCCGTCGGCTGTGTAGTAGCGGAAGCGGTAGCGCTGGCCGGTTTCGAGCACGACCGAATTGCTGCACGTGCTGTTGCGACGCTTGATGAGCCGGGTCTTGGCCGGGTCCCAGCCGTTGAAGTCGCCCAGCACGGCGAGCGCGGCCTGCCCTTCTTCGTAGGGCATGACAAAGGTGACCTTGACTTTGTTGTCGCCGGCAGTTTCTCGTTTGATCATGATGCACTCCTTTTCAAGTTCCCTGCGCACCCGCCGGCACGATGAACCGGTGGGTGCGCTACATCGTGTTTCGTAACCGGCAGGGATGCAGTCGCCCGACCGTATCCCTGCGATGCCTGTCGGCGAAAGCGACGCCGACAGGTGCCTATGCTAACAAACAGGTGGGTGTTCGCCAAAACCAGGAATGGCCAGGCACCCCGAAGCAGACCCTGCTCGGCCTATGCACGGCGCAGCTTGCGATAGGTGATGCGGTGCGGCCGCTCCGCGATGGGGCCAAGGCGGCGGTGGCGGTCTTCCTCGTACTCACTGTAGTTGCCGGGGAAGAAGTAGACCTGGCTGTCGCCCTCGAATGCCAGGATGTGCGTCGCAATCCGATCCAGGAACCAGCGATCGTGAGAAATGACCAGGACGCAGCCGGCGAAGGTTTCCAGCGCATCCTCCAGCGCGCGCAGCGTGTTGACGTCCAGATCGTTGCTCGGTTCGTCCAGCAGAATGACGTTGCCCCCTGACTTGAGCATCTTGGCCATGTGCAGGCGGTTGCGTTCGCCGCCTGACAGCGTGCTGACTTTCTTCTGTTGATCCGTTCCGGCAAAGTTGAAGCGGGCTGCATAGGCACGCGAGTTGACGAGCCTTTCGCCCAGGCGCAGCTGGTCGTTGCCGTCCGAGATTTCCTCCCAGACACTCTTGTTGGGGTCGAGGTCGTCGCGCGATTGATCCACGTAGGCCAGCTTGACCGTGCTGCCGACTGTGAGCTTGCCGCCGTCCGGCTTCTCCTGGCCGACAATCATGCGGAAGAGGGTCGTCTTGCCTGCGCCGTTGGGGCCGATGATCCCGACGATTGCACCTGGCGGGATGTCGACGGTCAGGTTTTCGTAGAGCAGGTTGTCGCCGTAGGCCTTGCTGATCCCCTCCGCGTGGATGACGACGTCCCCCAGCCGCGGGCCAGGGGGGATGTAGATTTCGCGCTCTTCCTGGGCGCGTTCCTTCTCTTGGGAGAGCAGTTCGTTGTACGCGTTGATGCGCGATTTGCGCTTGGCCTGTCTGGCCTTGGGCGACATGTGCAGCCACTCCAGCTCGCGCTGGAGCGTCTTCTGGCGCAGCGCCTCCTGCTTTTCCTCCTGAGCCAGTCGCTGCTGTTTCTGCTCGAGCCAGGAAGAGTAGTTGCCTTTCCATGGGATGCCGTAGCCGCGATCGAGTTCCAGAATCCAGCCGGCCACGTTGTCCAGAAAGTAGCGGTCGTGTGTCACCGCGATCACAGTGCCCTTGTATTCTTGCAGGTGTTTCTCCAGCCATGCCACGGATTCGGCATCGAGGTGGTTGGTCGGCTCATCGAGCAGCAGGATATCGGGTTCCTTCAGCAGCAACCGGCACAGGGCCACACGCCGCCGCTCGCCACCCGACAACACGGTGACGGGCGTATCGCCCGGTGGACAGCGCAGGGCGTCCATTGCCAGTTCCAAGCGGCTGTCGAGGTCCCAGGCGTTGAGCGCGTCGAGGCGATCTTGCACCTCACCCTGGCGCGCCATGAGTTCGTCCATCGCTGTAGGCGTCAGCTCTTCGCCAAAGCGCATATTGATCTCATCAAACTCGCGCAATGCATCGACAACCTCCTGCACACCTTCCTCGACGACCGCGCGCACCGTCTTGCTGTCGTCGAGTTGCGGCTCCTGCTCGAGGTAGCCGATGGTGTAACCTGGCGCCATGACGGTTTCACCAATGAAATCCTTTTCCACGCCGGCCATAATGCGCAGCAGTGTGCTCTTGCCGGCGCCATTCAAGCCCAGCACGCCAATCTTCGCCCCATAGAAATAGGAGAGGCTGATATCGCGGAGGACCTGCTTGTTGGGCGGATAAATCTTACCGACCCCGATCATCGAATAAATTATTTTTGTGCTCATGCGATCTTATCCTCAAATGAATGTCAGACAGGTGTTTCATTGTACCTTCTGCCGGTAACTTGCCAAAAGACTCATTCGAATATACTCTATAGTAGAATGACTAATGCTCTTCCTCACATTTAGGGAGGATTCTATGCAGCGCAAAAGCCTTGCACTGGTGGCGATTGCCATCACACTACTCTCTATACTCTTCCTGCAACTCACTGTTGTGCAGGCTGCGGTGCCGCAGCAGGCAGCCGTTCCGGCCGATGCGGGCGAACCTGAACCCCTCACACAGCCGATTCGCATCCGCATTCGACAGTCGATTCCATTGACGATCTCTCTTGCACCCGCTGCTGAATTGACTGCAATGAACGCCGCAACGACGACCCTTGAGATGGCTGGCGCTGAAACCAATGCTGCAGCAGAGCAGGCTGAAATCGGCACGACGGAGGCGCCGACGGCGACTGCAGAAACGGCAGCTGCCGAGCCGGTTGCAGCCTCAGAGACCATTACGGAGGCAACAGTAGAGCCGCCGCCCGCTACTGGCACGGAGAGTGTCGCTGCCATGGAGGAACTCACGGCGACCGAGGCCTTGACGGCGCCCGCAGCGATCGCCAGCGTGCCGATTACCCTGGAAATCGAGCTTGATTTCGTGGTCACACAGACCCTCACTACAACCGTGCCTGCTTCGGCCACTATCCAATTGCCTGATTTCCAGACGCGTACAGTGCCGATCGAAGTCGTTGTGTCCCCGCTTGTGGACGGCGAGGTGGTCGTCGACATCGTTCCCGTCGTCGCGGAGGCTGTCGCACCGCAGGCGACAGAGGCTCCCGCACTGCAGGCGACGGAGGAAATCACCGCTGCCGCCACTGCAACTGCCACGGTCGAGGCGTCCCCGACGATTCCATCGACCTTGGCTGCCGAGGTGAATGGCATCCCGGTGATCAACACAACGGTCAATGCTGAGGCCAATCTGCGTGCCGGCCCTGGCACGACCTTTGAGATTGTCAGCGAGGCCACTGCGGGCCAGCCCGTCCAGATTGCAGCGGTCAGCGAAGATGGCGTGTGGTATCTGCTCGCGACGGGCGCCTGGATCGCCGCCTTCCTGGTCGACGAACAGCCGACAAACGTCCCGGTCGTAAACGACCAGATTCTGGCGGCCATTCAGGGCACGCTGCCCGAACAACCTACGCCTACGCCTACCTCCACACCGCAAGCTACGCCTGTACCGGCGGCTACGCAGGCTGTTGCGCCGACGGTGACGGTCGATGCGAATCTGCGCAGTGGCCCAGGCACGACCTTCGATGTCATCGGCGGCACGATCACCGGGCAGAAGATCAACATCGTTGGGCGTAACGCCGATGGGACGTGGTTCCGTCTCGACAATGGCGGCTGGGTGCTGAGCACGCTGGTCGCCAACTCGCCGGCGTTGGAGAGTGTGCCAGTTGTCAACGACGACGGTACGCCTGCCGCAACTCAACCCGCCGCTCCAACGGCGGCAACCGGGCTCGGCGGGCTCCTGCCCACGCCGACGCCACAAGCTGCTGTAACGGCCCCGACGGCTGCTGTGGACGCGTACCTGACTGCTGCCGCTGAATTGGTCGGCCAGTTTGACGTCGTCCTCACCAGCGTCGACTCGCTGTTGGCGGAGGTCAGCAGCAACCCAAGCCTGATTGCCGACTCGGCCTGGATCACCCGTATGAATGCTGCGTTGACGTTGCTGCGCCGCACGAGCGCCAGTGTGGGAGAATTGGACGTCCCGGCTGGGGCCGAGACCATTCAGGGTCAGCTGGAGACGGCAGCGGCCAGCTATATTCAGGCGGCACAGGCGTTGTCGGGTGCGGTGCAGGCTGCTGACACAGCGCTGCTGACCGAGGCGGATGCGCTGGTGAGCGCAGCCACGGCCGATCTGACTGTCGCCGAAAATGCCATCATTGCGGCACAGGGCCAGTAGCCGCAGAGCCTGCCGATCGTCCGGGTCTCTTTGCTGCGATCCCGGTCGTTTTGCCAGCTTATCGTTCCACGGGCCAGGTTTCGCGGAGAAACCTGGCTTGTTCCTCTGCGTAGAAACCAGGATTTTCGGTCGTCGCCGCTGGCGACGAGGGCGAACTTGCAAAACCCTGGTTGCCATCGGCCTTTCCTGCAGCCATTCCGTCCGCTGTAAGACGCTAATCCAGGTAGATCATCTTGCGCGTCATTCCGCCGTCTACCACGAAGTTCTGCCCCGTGATGAAGCCCGCCGCGTCCGAAAGGAGAAAGGCCGCCATTTCGGCGATATCTTCCGGCCTGCCGACGCGCCCGGCAGGGTGCTGTTCGTGGTCGACGGCACGCAACGTCGGCGGTGTGCGGAGCGCACGCTTCTTCCAATCGTTCACTGCGATCCAGCCTGGGCTGATGACGTTGACGCGGACGGCTGGGCCTAGGCTCATTGCAAGCGCCTGCGTCAGGCTCACGACGCCGCCCTTGCTGGCTGAATAGGCTTCGGTGTGTGGGGTGGCCTGCAGTGCTCGCGTCGAGGCGATATTCACCACGGCACCGCCTGCCGCGCGCAGAGGGGCAGCGGCGTGTTTCACGCAGAGAAAGACACCGGTCAGGTTTGTCCCGATCATGCGGTTCCAGGCCGCTAGATCCAGTGACTCAACCGGCGTCGAACCGGGATTGGCAATGCCGGCGTTGTTGACAAGGCCGTGTACAGCGCCACGCCATGCAAGCGCAGCCTCGACCATCCCGGCCACCGATGCTTCGTCGCTGACATCTGTCGGCAAAAAACACAGTGCGCCTGGCTCGGCAACCTCCTCAGCCATCTCTGCGCTTGCCTCACCGTCGATATCGGCGACTACGACGGCTGCGCCGGCGCGCACAAGGCGCAGTGCAACTGCCTTGCCGATTCCCTGCGCTCCACCCGTTACAATGATCGTCTTGTCTCGCAAATCGTCCACGTTCACACACTTTCCGGCACACTGCCGCTGATGTCGCTGTAGAGGCGCGGTACGGATCTATCCGGCGGCCCTTCCAGCTGCAACCTTACGATTGAAGTACACTGTTTGTTGGATGTCCTTACCGAGCGAATGGGTATATCTTATTCTTGGATGGGAAATGGGTTCTAGGTTTGCGTTTAGGTTTTCTCCTTCTCTCTGTGTGTGTGCAGAAGCGTCGGCTAATAGCCGGCGCTTCTGCATTGGAGCGTACGATCGCAAAGAGCGGCACCTCCAGCCAGAGATGGGTCAAGGCAAGAACGGTCACAGAGGGTATCCTTTCGCGAGGAGAATTTCGATCGTAACAAAGTATAGCATGCCCCGTGGCGCATTGGGACACGTGATTCAATTCAATCGTCCCTATGGGGCGGGGTGTGGTGCACGAAAGAATCGACGACTCGGGCAGAATGGCGTTGACCTGCCGGCTGCGCCATGTCAACGAAAAAAGCGCCCAATCAGATTGAGCAGCAGCGTGAGCAAAATACTCACCAGGATCATGGTGCCGATGGGCGCGTACAAGGTGAAGTTATCGCGCTTGACAACGATGTCGCCCGGCAGCTGGCCAAACCAGGGCAGCCGCGCGCCCAGAATCAGCAGCAAACCGATCACGAGCAGGCCGGTGCCGGCCACGATCAGGACTTTTCCCAGTTCGTTCATGGCCGCTATTGTAGCACAGGGACGAATCGGCGCTGCCAGAGGCTTGACAGCGTGATCGCTGGCGAGTATACTGCGCAGCAATTGAACAGACTACAACGACATAGAACCGGACGAGTAACAGTCGAAGCGAGCGACAGAGAGCCTTCGGAAGCTGGAAAGAAGGCAGCAGCGCAGGCGGTGAATGGACCGGGGAGTCGAAGGATGAACGGCAACCATCGCTCAGTAGTCCTTTCCGGAGACGCCACCGTTACCAAGGCGCGGAGAATTGGAGCCAAGGCTCCGGTTCTCGCAGAGTGAGACTGGCCCGATCCTACGTTTCGCCGTAGGATTTTTTGTTGGCCGTCTAAGCGGGGTGGCACCGCGAGGATTCAAAACCCTCGTCCCTGAAATTGGGGATGAGGGTTTTTCGATTGGTGATTCAGAGATTGGAGATCGGGCCGTTCGCCGCAGCGGGCGCCGATCCATGATCTCTCTGTAAGGAGTGAGTTTTATGGCTGCAACCTACAAGCCTTCGCTGGATGAGGTACGCGAACTGGCACGGCTTGGCAATATTGTCCCGATCTACCGGGAATTGCCGGCTGACCTGGAGACGCCGGTCTCGGTCTATCTCAAGCTGTGTGGGCAAAGCAGCAGCATCGGCCGCGGACCGAGCTTCCTGTTGGAGTCGGTAGAAAAAGGGGAACAGCTGGGTCGCTATAGTTTCATCGGCGTACATGCGCCAATGACCATCACTGCGCATGCCGATCAAGTCACTATCGGCGGCGCAGGCGGCACGGTGCTGGAGACGCGCAGCGGCGATCCGCTGAGCATCGTGCGTGAACTGATGGCGCACCGCAAGCCGGCGCCGGTAGCGGGTCTGCCGCGCTTCAACGGCGGCGTCGTGGGTTACTTTGGCTACGATCTCGTACGTTTCATGGAACGACTGCCGGCCACGGCACGCACCGACCTGCAGGTCCCCGACATGGTGCTCATGATGGCCGACAACCTGGTGGTTTTCGACCATGTGCGCCATCGCATCACGGTGATTGCCAACCTGCGCGTCGAGTCCGATCTGCGCGCCGCCTACGCTGACGCCGTGGCGCGCATCGACCACATTATTGCCGATCTGCGCCGTCCCTTGACGCCGCCGATCCCGCAGGAACTGCCGGCGGGCGACCCGTGGCGCAGCAACTTTGCCCAGGACGAGTATGAGACGATGGTGCGCGTCGCCAAGGAATATATTGCAGTCGGCGACATTTTCCAGGTCGTCCTCAGCCAGCGCCTTTCGCGGCGTACGGAGGCCGACCCGTTCACGATCTATCGTGCGCTGCGCATGTTGAACCCGTCGCCCTACATGTTTTTTCTGGACTTCAAGGGTGTGGCGAAGATCGGCGACGAACCCCTGTGGCTGATCGGATCCAGCCCTGAGATGCATGTGCGCCTGGAGGACGGCTATGCCCACCTGCACCCCATCGCCGGGACACGCTGGCGGGGCAAGACAGAGGAGGAGGATGCCGCTCTGGCCGAAGATCTGCTGGCTGACCCGAAAGAGCGCGCTGAGCATGTCATGCTCGTCGACCTGGGACGCAACGACCTGGGGCGCGTCTCGGAGTATGGCAGTGTTACGGTACCGGTCATGATGGCAGTAGAGCGCTACAGCCACGTCATGCACATCGTCAGTGACGTGCGCGGCAAGGTGCGCCCCGAGCACGATGCGATCAGCCTGCTGCGCGCAACTTTCCCAGCCGGTACGCTGAGCGGAGCGCCCAAGATCCGGGCGATGGAGATTATCGAGGAATTGGAGGGTGTGCGGCGCGGCGTCTATGCCGGCGCCGTTGGCTACATCGACAACGACGGTGCAATGGACACTTGCATCGCCATCCGTACCATCGTCATGCAGGGCAAGACCTGCCATCTGCAAGCCGGCGCCGGCATCGTGGCCGACAGCGACCCGACTTATGAGTTCAACGAGTCGATGAACAAGCTGAAGGCGTTGGCGGTGGCAGTCGAGCAGGCAGAGAGAGGAATCTAGAGGAGTCATCCCATGAGTGAACAGCCATTAC
>CAIRNL010000541.1 GCA_903879975.1 uncultured Chloroflexota bacterium
ATTGCCGAGTGGATGAGTGTCTGGAAAGAAGTTGTGGCCACTGCCGGCGACAGCACAATCCAGACGGCGACCCAAGCGGCGGACCTGCTGCCCATCTACCACACAATCGTACGTGACCTGCTCGTGCGCGATACGGGCAACATGGCGCAGAGCCTTCCACTGGTTGAGTCACAGCCTCTGGTCGAGCGGGAGCCCTATACAGTGACGGTGTCCGTCGATATGCCGCTCAGCAGCATGACGCTCGTCATTCTCAAGCAGGATCCTGGCACGCAGGCCATCATCTCAGAGCCGACGGGTGCTGCAGCACAGGCGAGTGCCGCCGGCGTCACGGTTGCAGGGGCTGGGGGCAAGCAGGAGGTTTGGCGGTTCGTCAATCCGGCACTGGGCAACTGGGAAGTCGTATTGCTAGGCCGCGGCGAGGTGACCGTCTGGCAGGATCGCATCATACCGGTGCCTACGCCGACATCGCTGTCAACCAACACGCCGATTCCGACAAACACACCGATACCAACGAGTACACCGACACCCGTGCCGCCGACAGCGACGCCCACCAGCACGCCGACGCCTGTACCACCGACGGCAACATCGACAGGCACGCCAACGCCCATATCGCCGACAGAAACACCTGCACCGACCGACACGCCGGTTCCACCGACAGCGACGGAGGTTCTGCCTCCTGCACCCATAGAACCGGTACGCGCTCAAACGGCATGGTGGACTTATGCCTTGGGGGTATTGGTCGCCACGGGGGCAGCAACGCTCCTCGGCATGTTTGCGATGCGCAGCCGGGCTCCATTCCTTCGCGGAGAGCTTGTACCCGTGCGCACGCCAGACGCAACACAGACCGGCGGAGAGATGCTCTCTCTCGATCTCGGCAGTAGACGCCTGCGGCGGCTGGTGCTTGGAGCCAGGGGCAAGGGACAGTGGAGATTGTCCGGCTGGAACGGCAACGCATGGCTGGAGCCTACGGCTGATGGACAGACACGAATCGTACCGGAAGGGGCGGCAGGGCAGGTTGTGTTGAACGGGATGCCCTTAATTCGGCCGGCAATTCTGCATGACGGCGATCAACTCACCTTGGGTGGGTATCGGCTGCGCTATGACAACCTACTTCAGTAGCAAAAGTTCAAGGAGAGAAAACAATGAACACCCAAATGAATGGTTTGAAGAATGGAAAGCATGTGCCGTCAGCGCGCACGGCGGATCACCGTCAGTTGAATGGACGTTGGACAGGGGAGGGAATCATGAATACGAACAGTGAAATGACAGGATTCGATGCAGATACGATTTTTGCGCAGGACCTGGAGGTTGTTAACCGCATCCTGAGCGAGGAATTGGGTGAGTCGGTCTGGGTTGGCCTTTCAGAAAGTGACGGCAAGCATGCTGTCGGGCGCATCGACGGCAACGCCAAGCAGCAGACAGCCCAACTCAACTTCCTGGTTTGCGTCGGAGGTACGGGTACCAAAGTGGCTACGCAGCTCAAGGCACGCTTCATGGAGTCGATCGGGCAGGTGCCCAGAAACGTGGTGATGTTGTCACTGGATGGGGCAAACGATCCGGTTGCAGTACGCGAAAGCCGCAACGGTGCGATCGTCGAATTGGAGTGGGGGAATGAGCGTCATCAATTGGACTCAGTGCCTGTTGCCAACATTCTGAAGTACCTGGACCAGCATCCGGAAATCGCCGAGCGTTTCGGCAGAGAGATGCTGCTCAAAATGCGCGGCTATATCGTGGACGGCGCCGCCGGCGAGCGTCCGCAAGGCGCCGTAACGATCGTCTGGAACACAGCGCGTGTGCTAGGTCTGGTCAGCAACGCGCTGCGCCGGCTGGCCGAGCGCACCAAGGATCTTCAGCAGGTGATGGACGGCAACGTGGTGCTGCGGGTCTACGTCGTGAGTTCCATCGCTGGCGGCATGGGGGCAGGCGCGCTGGTGGACCTCGCCTATCTGCTGCGTGAGGAATTGCAGAAGCTGGGTACGCTCGGCGAGAGCAGTTCTATCCATGCCATGCTGCTGCTGCCCGGCGCCTTCTACGGCATCGAGGACCAGCGGAAACAGGCCAACGCCTATGCGACACTGCGCGAGATCAACGCGCTGATGTTGGGCGAGGCAAGCTTCAGCAGCGGCTACCCCAATGGCCGGCGCATTGACTCTGCACTTCCGCCCTTCAAGGACGTTGCGCTCTATGACGGTGTCAATGAGCATGGTCGGACATGGCGCAGCCAGGACGAAATCGTGGCGCTGATGGCGGAGACGCTCTGGCTGCTCACGAGCAGCGAGGTCGGCTCCCAGGAGATCAACCTGAAAATCAATGAGGCAGGCGTGCTATCTGATGTCAGTGCAGGCGGCTACGCAACCTGCGCGACGACGTCAGGTGCGGTTGTGCTGCGCTTCCCGGCGAGAACTGCATCCGTCTGGTGTGCCGTATACCATGCCGAGAAGATGGTCGACGTGTTGTTGTCGGCGCCTGACCCCAACGAAGATGCGGCAGGCTACGGTGTGACAGTGAGCGACCTGGCCAGCTTACGCGATCGATTCCTCAGCAATGAGGACGGGTTGCCACACCAGGTAAGGCTAGCTGCGCCGGCCGCTCTGATGGACATGCCCATCGATGAACTGCCTGGTCAGACGCGCAACCTTTTCGAGAACTTCATGCAGCGCCGCCTGTACAACGACATCTTTGTCCAGATGAAAGAGCGAATGGAGGGGTACGTTGAAGCACTGATCGGTTCAATGGAACGACAGCAGGCGGCCCTTCTGGAGACCGGACGTCCGCTAGTGGCGCTGAAGTGGCTGGCGACGAATCGGGCGGTGCTGAACAGCCTGCTTGCCTCGGCCGGTACCGAGCAGAACCGGCTCGGCCAGATCGCCGAACAGCAACAGGTAGCGCTAGAAAGTGCTTCCGTGGGGTTGGAGCGGGCAGGCAGTGGCATTGCCGTCTACCTTCCGGTCATCGTGCGCGCCCAAGCACGCAGTGCAGTGAGCGTCTATTTGGATGAGGGGACGGCGCTTGCTCGCGTGCGCATGGCACAGCGAGTCGAGGAGATGTGCGTCGAGGTGATCTATCGGGTAGCTGATTGGGTGCAACAGAACCAGCGCAAGCTAGAGGTCGTCACGGCCCGCCTGCAGCAGACGCGTGAGTGGCTGTCCGCCCATCAAGTTGCGCTTGGCCGGCGCAGCAGCGGCCGCAGCGAGATCTCGCTGCTCGACAGCAATCTGGTCGGTGAGTTCTATCGCAGCTACGCTGGCAACCCGCGGGTAGCTGCGCAGCTTGCACTGGGACAGAGCCGCGGTCTGCTGGAGTGGGCGGTGCAGAAGCCTGAATGGATAGGCCTGTTGTTAGTCCAAACGGCGCTGTCGAGCTTCGACAAGGTTGCCCGACTCTCGGTTGAAGACGTAATGCGACTTCGTTTCCCAGAACGTTCCTCTGCACAGTGGGTGACGATGTTCCAGGCGCTCGCGGCAGGTTCATGGAACCTTGACCGGGCACTGCTCAGGAGTGGAGGCGCTCAACTGGCACGTATCCTGACAATTGGCGTGCCCGACGAAAGCAAGTCCATTTTCCAGGACTGTGGGCATGGCCTTGTCAACACACATGATTCGGAGCGTGTTGTCGTCCTTCTGACGGTCTACGGCGCCTCATTCGATGCGCTGAAATCCTTTGCGCAATGGGAGACAGCCTACCGCATACAGAGCAGCAAACGCCCCGTTCACGTGCTGCCCTATTTCCTGCGCAATGGCGACCAGGCAACCCGGGTCTTTGGGCTGGGTCTGGCCTTTGATCTGATTCAGATGACCGGAACCTGGTACAACTACCGGCCGGAAGACCCGCTTGCGGACAAGGTGCGCCTGGGCCAGGGGCTGGAAAGTGCGCTACGTGGCCTGGCCGTCAACCCGGCTGTTCAAGAGCAGGTCATGCGGCGGTTAGAGACCCAGATTGCAGCACAGGGCATCGACGCAGCGGCCAGGCGCATCCAGGCGTGGATTGAGCGCGGCGGCGCCAACGGGGACGAAACCCTCAAGCGCCTGCGGATGGCGGCACGTGAATACTGCGAGACCGAGCTGGGAGTCGAGTTGCAGTCCCGCTCAGAACGATCTGCGGTGACGAGCAACAGCCGCTAGGTTTCAGGGGGCGGTGTGGCAAGGAGCGACATCGCCCCCCCGATCCTATCGGGATGACCAGAAATAACATCGCCATCAACAACAATGGAGGTGAACCATGAACGCATATGACAAACTCTCTTTGGGAGATTTTCTGATCACGCAGGACCTGGCTTCGGCCAGTTCCGCCCAGCCTGCGCGCTACGCGCTGCGCCGTGCAATGCTGGTGTCATCTGGCGACCTGGCAAACACTGTCTGCCGGCACGCACTGCAAACTGCGACAACATGGTTAGGTGCGGCACCACCGGTGGCGCACTGGGATGTCACTGCGGTGCTGCAATCTGACGGAGGAGCGCGCGAATCGTCTGAGTCAGTCACCGACCTTCTTGACCACATTGCACGCCGCAGAGTGGCTGATGACCTGCGAGCGGCAGGCTATGACCTACAAAACCCGGAGGAGTTGCAGGTGTGGGTGGTTGCCAGCGATCAGACAGGAAATCTGCCGAACTCTTCAGACCTGCTCAACGTGGGCGAGACGCTGCGCAAT
>CAIRNL010000542.1 GCA_903879975.1 uncultured Chloroflexota bacterium
GCCACTTCGAAGCTGCCCTTGGCATAGACTTCGTCGAGCGCACTGTCCAGCGAACTGGCAGCTGCCCTGCTTGCCGACTCGACCAATCCTGCAATTTGCAGTGCGGTCCAGGGAATCGTGATACACAGGAAGAGTACCAGCAGGATCATCAGCAGGATGAAGCGCAACCTGGCTCCCCCCGACAGGTTGCCGTACCACTCGCCAAAGCCTGGGCGCCGGCGGCGCGGGGCTTCCATCTCTGTGGCATAGGTCGCCGGTTGGCGCCGTCTGGACGGCACACTCTCCAGAGGTGGCGGCGGGAGATTGCTGGGTGCCGGCACGCTGGCCGGCGCAGCGGGGGTCTCACTCATGCGTTGGCTAATAATGCGCGTGATGCTGATGGCGATCGCAGGGTAGCGGTTCATCAGCATGTCGAGATCCGACTTATTCAGCGTCCACACATCGACGTCGGATTCGGCGCTAGCCGTGATGCTGTGCGGCTGCTCAGTAATCAACGCCCGCTCGCCAAACAACTCGCCCGGGCCAAGCAGATAGGCGCCGCCGCTGAGTGCCTGCACGCGCACGTTGCCCTTGTCGATGAGGTAGAGCTTGTCGGCTGGCGTGCTCGCGCGGAAGATCATCTCGCCGCTGCGGTAGCGCATGGGCCGCAGCAGCGTGGCTACCTGCTTCAGGTCTGACGGGTTGATGTCTGCGAAAAGGATGAACTTGCGCAGCGCCTGCTCGTCCGACCCGCCTGCCATAGCCAGCCGCACGGCGACGCCCTGGCTGACGGCTTTGCCGATGGCCGGATTCTGCGCTGCCAGCTCGTCCAGGTCGTTCTTGTGGAGAGTCCAGAGATTAGTGTTGCGCGTGGCGGTGGCGTCCTCGACCCGAATCTGGCCGGTCAGCAAGCTCAGCTCCCCAAAGAAGCCGTCTCGGCCGATCCGGCCGATCTCTTCCACGATCCCGACCGCGTTTTCGGCAGTCAACTCGATCTCGCCGGATTCGACCAGGTACAGAGCGTCGCCGCTCTCACCGATGCGGTAGACGCGCTCGCCGGCGGGGATGTGCTGCAGGACCATGCGCTGTGCCATTGCCTGCACAACCTGTGGCGACAGCTGGGCGAAAATCGGCATCTGGGACAGGCGCAGCACAGCCTGCATCTGGTCGGTACGGCTGAGGCGGGCACTCACGTTGCGGCCCAGGCTGCGGCGCAGTCCCGGCTGGCGGCTCGCCAACGTTTGAAAATTGTCAGCGGAGAGAGCCCACAGCAGCGTTTCCTCGCGGGCAACGGCGGTAGAGGTATGGGGCTTGGCGGTCAGCAACGCCAGCACGCCGAGCAACTCGCCCGGAGCGGCTTCGAACCTGTCGCTGCCTGCACTGTCGCCCTGCACTTCGATGCGGCCGCTCTCGATCAGGAAGATACCGCTCGCATAGTCGTTCGAGCGGAAAAGATATTGGCCGGCCGAGACCTTGCGCGGCTCCAGCTGTTCGGCAATCGCCTGCAGCGTATGGCGCGGCAGGCCGTTGATCTCCGGCGTCTTGGCGAGCTGTTGGATCAGGTAATCCTGCATCTGCGCGATGAGGCTGCCGAAGTTCTGGCTCAGCTTGAGGCCGATGGACGGCTGTGCCACGATGATGGCACGCAGGCTCTTGTCGCTCAACTTCCAGTATTCGAGATCGGAGGCGGCCTGTGCGCTGACATCGTAGGGCACTGCACGGTAGAGGCTATCCTCGCCCAACACGCTGCCGGGACCGAGGGTAGCCAGATTGCTGCCGCTGGCCGTCAGGAGGCGCACAAAGCCTTTGCCCAGCAGATAGAGACCATCGGCAGTATTGCCAACCTGGAAAAGAACATTTCCGCTGGCTGCTGTGGCCTGGACAAAGCGTTCGTTGAGGGTCTCTTGCTCATCGGGCGCCAACCCGGCAAAGAGCGGTGCAAACTGAATAAACTCTTGTTTCAAAACCCCTTCCCTCCAGTGTTGGAAAGGTTTGGGATACCATGCTGCTCCCACCGGTTCGTGCTGCGATTATCGCACCGGACTGGCAGGTCTGCAAAGCATCAATACTTGCGTTGAAAAGTGACCGTCCAGCTATAGTGTCCCCTGCAGGGTGGATAGGGTGCATTCACCCAGGTATTGCATTGTGCCTGATCGGTGCAATATTGGGCTGCGATCAAGGTGTCAATCGGGATATCGTGCGGGTCTGTCGTCAACCCGTAGGCTGTATCGCTGGTCACGGCGCGGCCGTCGGCGTCTTTTAGAACGGTGAGGTACTGGCCGCCGCCCAGCACGAACTCGGCCTGGCCGTCTCCCTTGCCCTGCGAACCCGTCACGATGATCTCCTGTGCACCGAGCAGTCCCTTGACGGCCACGCCGTTGATCGGGCTGCCATTGGCATCGAGGACAACGGCGACTAGCTGGCGTTTTTCGCCGCAGGTCACGGTTGGACCGTCCAGCGTGCCGCCATTTTCGTACACATCCCACAGCCGGATATTAACCACGCGGAAATCAGGTCCTTCTGCCACGGATGTAGGCTGATCGATCGGCTGGCCAGTGGGCGCTTCGGTGGCCGGCGCTTCGGCGACCGGTGCTTCGGTGGCTGGCGGCGGTGTTGGGATGTCGCTGGCCACGGCGACACTGCTGAGGTCGCCGCTCGTCTGCAACAGCTGGCCAAAGACCCAGCCGGTGGTGCCATTGGCAACAGCTATCTGCCACCAATCTCCTGCGGGATTTTTACCCACGATCTCGGCGGCTTCGTCTGGACTGAGCGCGGCGACCGTGTCGAACTCGGTGCCGGGGCCACTGCGTACGTTGATCAGCCCTGTCGCCTTGCCCTGTGGCATGGCAGGGACAGCCGGCTGCGGTGTCACAGTGGGCAGTGTGGCCAGCAGGGCGGTGGCAGGTGTGGCAGTGGGCAGTGTGGCCAGCGTCACTGCGGTGGATGTGGCAGTGGGAACCGCTTCGCTCACCGGTGTTTCTGCCGCGGCCTGCGCTGCCTGTCCGGCTGCACTCGGCAACACGGCTGGCTCGGCTGGCGCCGGCTCGAACGTCGGCTCTGGTTCGCTCAGCCCCTGCTGGATGGCATAGGCGCGGATAGTAGCCGATTGGATATCGAGCGCTTCGGTCAAGTCGACCAACGCGGCGGCCAGTGCAGGATCGGCCTGGCTGGCGATCAGCTCCTCAGTCTGGAGCATCAGCCACTGGTGCGGGTTGGCTACGTCAAGCCTGTCAAGCGCAGCACGTGCGGTGGCCAAGTCCTGGTCGCTCTGAAATTGCTGGGCGATGCGGGCCGTCTCTGCCCGCATCTGCTCGTTGTTACTGGCAGCCTGGGCTGGACCGCAGGCGGCCAATAGTACCGACGCCACAACGAGCAGCAGCAGGACTGCTGGACGGAACTTGCGTTCGGTGCGGGAAAGGTCAATCCGAAAATGAGGGGAACGAGGCCAATATGAGAACTTTGAACGGATAACTCTATCCATCGTGCTCTGTCACAGTGTCGGGCAATCTACCAAAACAAACGCCACGGACGAAGCGAAGCTGCCGGACGGGTAACCTCGTTCGCGCGTGGCCCGTTGGATGATAGCTACCAGGTGCATCGTCGGCGGCGCAATCAAAAATTTCATCGTTCCAGTCTACCGCGACATGCTACCGCGTGCTGGACGATTCTCCGACACTTTTCCTCCGCCGATCTGTTCGCGCAAGCCTAACCTGCTATAATCATCAGGTAACTTCGCGGAAACCGTACTCTGTGCCGAAGGTGGGAGTCGAACCCACACGGGTTTCCCCACACGATTTTGAGTCGTGCGCGTCTGCCGGTTCCGCCACTTCGGCTTACACAAAAGCATGCGTCAGTATACTAAGCAGGGGCGCAATCGTCAAATGGATGCGTTAGGAACACTGAAAATCAGCGGTGCGCCTGTCGGTGGAGTGAGGTGCACGTTCTGAGCACAGCAACTGCCGGTGAAGAGGCCGCCATTGCCCGCGCAGTGAAGGGCGACCTCGATGCCTTCAATCAACTGGTGATCACCTATCAAAACCTGGCCTACAGCGTGGCCTTTCGCACGCTGCAGGATGGTGATGCTGCGGCGGATGCCGTGCAAGACAGCTTCATCAAGGCTTACCGTGCGATCGATCGTTTCCAGGGTGGGAGTTTCAAGAGCTGGATCATTCGCATTGTAGCCAACACCTGCTACGACCAGTTACGCAGCCGCCAGCACCGTATGACCGACAGCCTCGACGACCTGGCGGCCGACGAAGCGCACGTGCCGGCCCTGGAAAATCCGGCCGGCGCTCCCCACGACCGTTTCGAGCAGGTCGAGCTGGGTGAACTCATCGAGCGTAGCTTTGCTGTGCTGCCGCCTGAACAGCGTCTTGTCCTGACCTTGTGCGACGTACATGGCTTTGCCTACGACGAGATTGCGCATCTGGCCGGCTTGCCGATGGGCACTGTCAAGTCGCGCATCAACCGTGCGCGGGCGCGTGTGCGCGACTACCTGCTACAATATCCGGAACTATTGCCACCCGCATTCCGTCCTAGGGATGGTGCAGGCCGCCTTGCCAGTTGGGCAGGGGACGGCGAGGCCCAGTTGGAACCATGATGACATCACGCTACCCAGAAATCACGGACGACCTGCTGTCCGCCTACATTGATGGGGCTGTGACCGGGGCGGAACGGATAGCCGTCGAGCAGGCGGCCAGGGCCGATCCTGACGTTGCCTGGCGTTTGAAGACGCTGCAAGAAACCGTCCAACTCCTGCGCATGCTGCCGACCGTAGCAGCCCCGCGCTCGTTTGTGATGACGGCCGAGCAGGTGGGCGGGGCCACGTCAGCAGCGCACCTGCCTGACAGCGTAAGCCTGCAGCAGGCGCGCGTTGCCAGGACAGACTCTGCGCCCGCCGAGCGTTCGCTGGGTGCCTGGGAGCGCATGGCGGCGGGCTGGCACAACCTCTGGCAGCGTGGCAACCTGCCGCTGCGCAATGCCATGGCCGCCAGCATGGCGCTGCTGCTGCTACTGCTGCTCGTGCCATCACTGCTCTCTCCGCCGGCGAACCCGATCACCTTCCAGACTTCGCTGGCTCCGGCAGTCCCTGCATCTGACTTCCTGTCGAATACACTGGCGGCGTCAGAGGCGCAGAACCGCGCCCAACCCCTTGTCCAACTTGTCCAACGCGCGGCGCCCGTGTCGGCGGGTGTCACCGACGCGCGTGAGCCTGAAGCGCCTCTGTCCGAAGCCACCACGGTTGACTGGAGCGCCACGCCCGAGCAAACCATGCAGAATGTTGCCGCCGGTGAAGCAGCCACCGCTGCGCCGGCGATGGCTGCGGCTGCACCGGCGGCTAGCGGCGCGCGCGTGCTGGCGGCTCAACCCTCTGTGGATCCTGCTGGGTTGCCCGCAACGACGGCAGGGGTAGATGCCCTTGCGTTTGCGCCGGCAGCCGCCGATCAAGCTGTTGTCGAGGAACTTACGGGCGCCGGCGCAGTTGTGCCTCCTGCTGCCGCTGCGCTGCCCAAGGCTGCGCCCGGCTCTGGCAGTGCTGAGCCTGGCGAGAAGCTGTCAGCCGAGCCTGCGCAGCCAGCGGTCCCTGTCGCCGCTGCGCCGGTTGCAGTGCCGACCCCGCTCCCGCAGCCTGCGGTCACGCCCGTGGCGGCGCCCACCGACAGGCCGGTGCAGCTCCTGCCAACCGCTGTAGATGATACGGCCGCAGCGCTGCCTGCAGAGGGGGCGGCGCTGCCCACAGTGCCACCCACCGCACAGGGGCAGACGTGGCTGTGGTTCCAATGGCTGGCTGCGTTCGCTGTGGTTGTCTTTGGTTTTCTTTGGTGGCGCAGCCGCCGAGCACCGTGAATTTGACCTATGCCTGAACTACCCGAAGTCGAAACCTACGTCCGCGAACTTGCACCGGAACTGACTGGCCACCGGGTGCTTGGCGCGCAGATTCACTGGGCGCGTACTATCGCCAGCCCAGATGCCGAACACTTCCCCAGCCTGATTGCCGGCCAGCGTTTTGCCACTTTGGGCCGGCGCGGCAAGTACATGCTGCTGAGGTTGGAGAGCGGCATGACGCTCGTCGTCCACCTGCGGATGACGGGACATCTGCGCGTGGAGAGCAACGCCGCCGTGATTGACCGGCACACGCACGTGATCATGCCACTGGATGATGGCCGCCTGCTGCTTTTTCAGGACCCGCGCAAGTTTGGCCGTATCTGGCTGGTGCCCGACGTAGAAGAGGTGCTGATGCGCCTGGGACCCGAGCCGCTCGAGGGGTTGTTTACTGTGGATGGCTTTGCCATACAGCTCAGTGGCCGCACCGCCAGCATCAAGACATTGCTGCTCGATCAGCATATCGTGGCGGGTGTAGGCAATATCTACGCAGACGAGGCGCTCTTTCGGGCAGGGATTCATCCGGCGCGCCCAGCAGGTTCACTGTCGCTCGACTGCGTGGCGGCGCTCCATACTGCCATCCGAGCGGTGTTGGCGGACGGAATTGCCAAGGCGGGCAGCAGCCTGGGCAAGAGTGGGCTGCAGAACTACGTGCGGCCAGGCGGCGCGTGGGGCGGTTTCCAGGATGAGTTCAAGGTCTTTCGCCGCACGGGGCTGCCCTGCCTTGTGTGCAGTTCGCCTGTGGAGCGCATCGTGCTGGGACAACGCAGCACACACTTCTGCCCGGCCTGCCAGCGTTGACGCCCAGCACCTTGCCGGGTTATCCGACAGAGTCGCTGTTGGCGCTGGGTTTGCGGAAAGCGACAAGCTGGCGGCGCAGTTCGCTCTCTTTTTCCGCGGCCGCGCGGCGTCCCTCGTCCAAGGCAAAATCCAGCCGCGAGCGATAATTCGCATCGTAGGTCGTGCCTTCGGCCGGTCCCAGAAAGTAATTGAGCGTCATGCCCACGGCAGCCCCCAGGGCGGCCCCGATCAACAGATACGTTCCCTTGCTCACCGCATCGTCTCCCCTCCGAGTGGATCGTTCATTGCATGGCGCATTATACTCGGCGCGTGACCTTGTCCGGAAAAGCAGAAAGGTGGCTCACTTTGCCACCTTTCTGCTCAGTCAGTTGATCATTGCTCACGGCGAAGCAGCCGTTGCGGTGTTGGCTAATGGTTCCGGGTCGTGCCCTCCACGACCTGGATATCCTGGACCCGGTCGGCAGCGTTGTTCTGGCCGTTTCCACCCTGCTCAATCGGCAGCAGGATGGCGAAGCCAGCGTAGATAACGGCGCCAAAGCCCATTGTGCCCAGCGTCAGCGCTACCCAGATCAGGCGGATCAGGTTGGCATCGATGCCGAACTTCTCGCCCATACCACCGCACACACCGGAGATGAGGCGGTTGCTGGAGCTACGAGAGAGCGGTATGCTCGAACGAACCTTGCTCAGCCCGGAGCGCAACTGATCACTGCTGGGCATGGCCCCGCTCAAGCTGTCCTTGGCGCGACGAGCCGTATTGACCATCTCCTGGTCCAGGTCCGTCTTGCTGTTGGCACGGAGCAACAGGTAACCGGCGCCGATCAGCAGTGCCGGCCAGAAGAGGACGGCGACAAGGGTCCAGAAGCCGCGCCACAGACCGGGAAGGATGCCGAGGTTGGCCAACAGCCACAAGCTGCCCACTCCCATGAGCAGTGCAGCTGCCCAGGTGACCCCCTTCTGGCTCAGTTCTACCGCCGGCGCACGTAACTGCCCCGTTCGGTTCGTGCCGGTAGGCAGGAACATGGCTAGGAGGACGTAGGCCAGGAAGCCGCCGCCCCAGGTGGCAAGGGTCGCCACGACCCAGAGCAGGCGCACCAGCACGGGGTCCCAGCCCAGGTACTCGGCTATGCCGCCACAGACGCCGCCGATGAGCTTGTCCGTAGGGTTGCGGTAGAGCATGCGCCGTGCGGGTACGGCTGCCTGTCTCGGTGCATTGCCATTGCCGAAGGCCGAATCGGTTGCCACCCATTCAGGAATCGCACCCTGTGTGCGTTCTGTGTTTGTCGTATTTGCGGTTTTCTCAGTCATGATTTTCTATCTCCTCAGATCCGGCCTCTCTCTTTTCTGCGCTGGCCGTTGACCTCGTCTTTGCACTGCCGGTAATCAGTACGCAGCGTGCGGCAAAAAGTTTCGGCGATCAACCCGGTTTTGTGACAAAACGCTGATCTTTGCAGAAACGCCCCTCACCACGCGTGATGGTCTCTGCCGCAGGCCGTGCTATAATCGAACTATGACGGAATGGCGTCGGGTGAGCCGCGCGGTAATGGGCTGCATCCTGAAGACGAACGTCCGCTGCCTGGACGTCTTTCGCCGGCCGCAGCGTGCGGTCGGGCTACAGGAGGATGTCGATGGCTGTGTGTGAACCTGCCGGCACGGCTCTCTGCAGGGAGATGACCGGCTGTACTCAAAAGGAGATCGCTGGGTCTGCTGGGCGAAACCAGGCAATCCGCCTAGGCTTTGCCGTGAACGTATTGGGCGAGCCACTGCGTTCGCATGACAGCCGGCGCTGGCAGAATCAGCCCCATCTCAGCGTGAGCCTGGCCTATCTGCGCGACCTCTTCAGCTATCTGGACCGCCAGCAGATTCGCTTCTACCGTCTGGCCGGCCAGTTGGCGCCCTACCTGACCCATCCTGGCCTGCCTGCGTTTCATCGTCAGATCGACGAGTGTGCCACTGATCTGGCGGCGACCGGCGATCTCGTGCGCCATTATGGGCTGCGCGTGACATTGCATCCGGCGCACTATGTTCAACTGAATGCGCCGGAGGATTGGCAGGTGCACCGCGCCCGTGAGGAACTGGCTGCGTCAGCCTTGCTGCTGGATGCGATGGGGTTGGAGCGCGATGCCGTGATTGTGGTGCACGTGGGAGGGGTGTACGGGGACGCTGGCGCCGGCCGCGAACGCTTCGTAGCGCGTTTCCTGGCGTTGCCGGAGAGGGTGCGCCGGCGGCTAACGCTCGAACACGACGACCGTCGCTACAGTTTCGACGATGCGCTGTGGATCCACCGCCGCACCGGCATTCCAGTGGTGCTGGATACGTTGCACCTGCGCTGCCTGAACCCGACTGAGCGGACGCTGGCCGAGGCACTCCCTGCTGCGCTGGCAACCTGGCCGGGAGGCCACCGGCCCAAGATTCACTTTTCCAGCCCGCGCACTGCACTGCGCATCGTGCGCAGGCCGCTAGGCGAGCGCCTCCAGCCGCCACTGCCAAACCAGCACAGCGATTTCGTCGACCCGTTTGCATTTGTCGACCTGCTCCATCTGGCAGAGCAGCTGCAAGCACGCCCCTTCGACATCATGCTCGAAGCCAAAGCCAAGGATCTGGCAGTGCTGCGCCTGCGCGAGCAGATCGAGCACTATGCGCCGACAATGGCGCAGCGGGTGCGTTGAGACTCTCCCCTGGCCAACCTCGCTCAGCTATCGCTGAAGTCAGTCCGCCGTGTGGCTCGATGAGGAGGGCGGCGCCCTGCGCGCAACGCGTTATCCAACGCCCAGTGTCTCGTGTACGGCAGCGAGCGCGTGATCCAGAATTTCCAGCGCCTGGTCGATCTGCTCCTCGACGACGGTCATGGGCGGCGCAATGCGGATGACGTTGCCGTACAGCCCGCCCTTGCCGATGAGCAGGCCGCGCGCACGTGTTTCCTCAAAGAGCTGAGCCACGGCTTTGGGCGCCGGCTCCTTGCTCTGGCGGTCGGCCACCATCTCAATGCCCTGCATGAGCCCTTTCCCGCGCACGTCGCCGACGAGCGGGTACTTCTCCCACAGCCGGTCCAGCCCGGAGCGCAGCCGATCACCGAGCACGGCAGAGTGCGCCGGGCCGCCCACCTCCTCCAACGCTTCGAGGGTGCCCAACGCTGCGGCCGTCGAGGTCGGGTTGCCGCCGAAGGTGCTCAGTGTGAGCCCCTTGCCAGCCATCGCTTCGGCAACCTCGGGTACGGCCACGGTGTTGCCCATGGGCATGCCGTTGGCGATGCCCTTGGCCATGGTCATGATCTCC
>CAIRNL010000543.1 GCA_903879975.1 uncultured Chloroflexota bacterium
GTCGCTTGCACCTCAGCAAATACGGTTGCAACTTCTTCCGACTGTACGGTGATCCGTTCGAGACCCTTGCCAATGATCTGATCGCCGTTTGGCACAAAGACGCGCGCAGAATCCTGGGGCTGGGTCGACGGCAACTGATCCACAGCCATTTTGAATTGGGGAAATTCCTGGAAGTAGCTTTGCATTTCCGGCAAATCCAGAACGCTCTTGCGCACGGGCATGTATCCCGTATTCTGTGCCCAGAAAGTGGTAGATTCGGGATTGCTGGCAAAGACAATATACTTCATGGCTGCCGGCCGCTTCTCAGCAGGTGTATTTGCCAGAACCGCAAGCCCAGCACCGCCGGTGCAGCACCCAAAATGATCCTTCTTGGGTAGGAACGCTGTGCCAAATTCGAATGTAGCGTTGGCCTTGACCCCACCCATCGAACCGGTCGACATCATCGCAGCAGCGGTCAGGCCACCGATGAAATCTGCCTGAACGTCCTTTGCCGGCCGCGCCCACCCATACGTGTGGACAGTATCCTTGTAGAATTGACCGGCAGCCACTGTCGCTTCATCGGTCATATGCATCGTGAAATCCGGAGTGCTGTACTTGCCACCCCACTGCCAGACCACTGGCTGGAAGAGCCACGCAATGTAGCTGGCACCGTCAGGATGCGAGAAGGCAGCAGTCTTCATTTCACTGCCATCCATTTCCAGCAAACCGGGCGCCCACTCCATGAACTCGTCCCACGTCTCGGGGCCGCGATCCGGCAGGCCAGCCGCCGCCCACTTTTCTTTGTTGTAGTAGAAAAGCGGCGTGCTGCGTGCAAAAGGAATCCAGTAATGGACACCTTGGCGCACACCTTCGTTGATCAGGGAGTCCTGGTAGTCGTTGATATCGACATTCTCGGCGGTCAACAAATCATCCAAGGGAGCCAGGGCGCGATTCAGGTAGAACTTGAACCACCACACATCACTCAAAAGCGAGATGTCAGGAGCGGTGCCAGCCTGCAGAGCCGCAGTGACCTTCTGTGCCGTCTCCTCGTAACTTCCCTGGAACTGGTAGTCGATCTGGACGTCGCTCTGTCCCTCATTGAAACGTTTGACCAGTTCGGTCTCTGCTTCGCCGTTCTTGCCGGTAAAGCTGCTCCACAGCACAATAGTCGTCGGCGCCTGAGCCGGAGCACTGCTGCCGCCCGCCGTCGTGGCTGCGCCAGGGGCCGCCGGCGCCGCACAGGCGGCCAGCGCCAGCATGCCTGCACTGGCGGTCATCCCCTTCAGCAGGGTACGACGGGAAAGTCTCTTGTCAAGCATGGGTTCCTCCTAGTTCACAGTAGGGTTGAAGATTGTTGACAGACGAGGGAAGCAAAGGTTGTATCAACCTTTTACGGCGCCGGCGGCAATGCCGTCGACAATGTAGCGTTGTGCATAGAGAAAGACTAGCAACACGGGCAGGACAACAAAGATCGTGCCAGCCATGACGACGCCCCAGTCAATCGTGCCTTCCTCGACCATAAGCCAGTAGATCCCAATCGGGAGCACGCGCATTTCTTTGGTGTTGGTCACGATCAGCGGCCAGAGAAATTCGTTCCATTTGGCGACGATGCTCAGCAGTGCAAACGAAACAATGGCCGGCTTGGCAAGTGGCACGACGACGCTGCTCAAAATGCGGATATGGCTGGCGCCGTCCACATGCGCTGCGTCCATGATCTCGCGTGGGAGCGTACGATAATACTGGCGCAACAGAAACGTGCCATACGCAACAGATGCCCCAGGAATAACGATCCCTTGATAGGTGTTGATCCACTTCAAACCGGCAATCGTCAGATAGTTCGGGAAGATCGTGACTTGGGCAGGAACCATGAGCGCAGCCAGCAGACTCAGAAAGACCCAACGCTTGCCAGGAAAGCGCAAGAAGGCGAACGCATAGGCCGACACGGCGGCAAAAAAGACTTCGAAAGCACTGCCAGACAACGTCACAACGAAAGAATTGATATAGTAGCGCCCAAAAGGCGCCGAATCCCAGGCTTTGGGAAAGTTGGCCAGCGTGGGCTGTAGAGGAAACCACGTCGGCGGCACCTGGTAGACCTCCTGAGGCGTCTTGAATGCGCCGATGATCATCCAGTAAACCGGCAACCCGATCAAAAGTACGCACAGCACCAACCCACCGTAGGCAGCCAATCGGCCCAATCGGTGCTGGCGCTGTCCAACCCAATGGACCGGGCTGCCAGGCCGCCCACTACCCTTGCCGGCTGATTCATTGACAACTTCGATTGTGCTGGCCATAGTCCCACCACGATCACTGGCAAATCGGTTGTTCAAGCATAGTAGACACTTCGATCTTCGTAACGCATCTGAACCAGCGTGAACACAAACATCAAGGCAAACAGAATAACGCTGGCCACACCCGCACGCCCAGCGTTGAATGCCACAAAGCCTTCCTCGTACAAATAGTACACCAGCGTCGTAGTCGCATTGACTGGGCCACCGTTCGTCATCACCTTGATGATGTCAAAGGCTTGGAAGCTGGTCAGTACGGTGGTCAGCACCAGGAAAAAGAGTACCGGCGACAGACCCGGCACAGTGACGGTACGGAAGCGATCCCAGGAACTGCCACCATCGACCACAACTGCTTCGTAGAGTTCGCGCGGAATGGCCTGCAGCCCTGCCAGATAGATCACGACCGCATAGCCAATGGTCTTCCAGACGTGCACGATGATCACCGCAGGCATGGCCCAGGCCGTGTCCAGCAGCCAGTTCGGCGAGTTGAGGCCAATAAAGCCAAGCAGCACATCCAACA
>CAIRNL010000544.1 GCA_903879975.1 uncultured Chloroflexota bacterium
ACGCGGGTTGCAATTCATCCGTGCACATCCGCCAGTTCGTATTGTCCGCGTTTATTGGGAAGGAATTTTTGTGCAAGATATTTACGATTGGATCGACGCCCGGCGCAATGTATTGGTGGCTGAACTGCAGACGTTGCTGCACCAGCCAAGCATCAGCGCACAGAAAATCGGTCTAGACGAGTGCGCAGCACTGCTGCGTGATTTGTGGATGGCTAACGGCCTGCACAATACGCAGGTTCTGCCTGTGCCTGGTGCACCATCCATTGTCTACGCTACGGAGCCGGCAGCTCTGGCTGACGCCAGGACCCTGCTCTGCTACAGCCACTACGATGTGCAGCCGCCCGAGCCACTGGAGTTGTGGGTCGACCCACCTTTCAGCGCGACGATTCGCAACGACGTCATCTACGCGCGCGGCGCGACCGACAACAAGTCAGGCGCGCTCGCCTTTGTCCGTGCAGCACAGGCTTTCCGGGAAGTGCGTGGCGCTGTGCCAGTCAACCTTGTCCACTTCTGTGAGGGTGAGGAAGAAGTCGGCAGTCCACACCTGGCTGCATGGGCTGCTGACAACGCCGATCTGCTTCAGTGCGATGCCAGCATCGGACTCGACGGCGGCGTGAACCCCACCTCGTACAAGCCGGAGATTCATCTGGGGATCAAGGCGATCCTGGCGGTGGAACTGCGTATCAAGAGTCACGGTATCGACTTTTGGAGCGGCCGCGCCCAACTCCTGCAGGCGAAGGCGGCGACGTGGCGCCTGGTTCATTGCCTGGCTACACTCCTCTCCCCTGAGGGCCGTATCCTTGTTGACGGCTGGTACGACGACCTGCTTCCGCCCGACGCCGACGACCTGTTCTGGTTGCGCAACGAATTGGCTCATTTTGATCGCCCTTCCCTTCTGGGACAATTGGGCGTGCGCGGCGATTTCCCGTATGACGACGACATTGAGTTGCTCAAGGCGATCCACTACGGCGCGTCGTGCAACATTGCCGGGCTGGCAGCAGGCTACGGCGGCGCAGGCATGAAGACTATCGTACCGACGGAGGCGGTAGCTAAGCTGGACTTTCGCTGCCCGCCCAATCTGGAGCCTGCTGTCCAGCTCGAAAAGCTGCGCGCACATCTTCACAGGCACGGCTTCGATGACGTGGAGATTGTTACCCACACCGTGCGCGGGAATCCATACAAGACACCGGTGGCCGAAGCCATCAGCCAGGCGGTTATTGCTGCAGCCCATACGATCTGGGGCGCGCCGCCGCTCGTGATGGGGGTGAGCACCCAGGGAACGATCATGACCGCTGTGCCCCATCCAGCGGTGCTGAGCGGCTTCGGCGCGGCAGACAATAATCTGCATGCACCCAATGAGAATATGCCCATTGACCGCTATCTCCAGGGCATCAAGTTCGCAGCGACCATCTTCCAGGAATTTGCAGCGCGAGGATAGGACTCACAGCCTCCCCTACATGCACCTATCGGGGGACTATCGACTTCTGGCAGGTCTTTGGCTGTGAGTATCGTGATTGCTGCGGCTGACAGAATGGCTACTGTCGCAGCAAACAGCCCATTCAGAGGACGTCACTCTGCAGATAAACAAACCAGGCTTCTGCCAGAAACCTGGTTTGTAGCACGGTGGCTGGCAGAATGGCCAGGATCACAGCGAACGACCGTGCATACTCTTGCGGTTGGAACTGACTGTCTTACACGGAGTCTCCGCCTTGTGGTCGGATAAAGCGCCCGGCCCCGGGTTTTGCCACGATCTGCCCGGCGTCGAAGACCACCTGGCCGTTGACTATCGTGGTGCGCACGACGCCTTGTTGCTTGCGCCCGTTGTAAAGGCGGTCGATCACCCGTGCTTTTGTGAACCAACGACTGCTGTCCACCAGGGTCGCCGGCTGCGGATCGTAGATGACCACGTCGGCAATCGCACCGGGATGCAATACGCCGCGCTCAGGAAAAAAGCCGAACAACTGCGCTGGCTGCGTGCTGATCAGGCGGACGGCCATTTCCTGCGGGAAGCGACCTGCCAACGCCTCGTTCATCACACCCGGGAGCAGTGCCTCAACGCCGGGCGAGCCGATGGCACCCTTCCAGATGTCGTTCAGGCCGCGTTCCTTCTCCGCCAGCGTAAAGGGGCTGTGGTCAGTGGTGATGGCTCGCAGTGAACCGTCCAGTAGACCGGCCCAGAGCGCCGCCTGATCGGCTTCCGTGCGCAGCGGAGGCTTGATCATTGCAAAGGGGCCGAGGCGATCCATGTCCGCTGCTGTGAAGAGGAGATAATGTGGACAGGTTTCGCCGGTCATCGGCAGGCCCGCTGCCTGCGCCGCCTGTAAGGTTGCCAGCGCAGCGGCACAGGAAACATGGGCAATGTGGACATGCGTGTTGACCTCCGCGCACATGACGGCCAACTGCGCCACGCTCATCGCCTCCACGACCGGCGGCCGGCTGGCGACGAACGCAGCAGGATCGGTGCGCCCCGTCTGCTTGATGCGCCCCTCGAACAACTGGATCAG
>CAIRNL010000545.1 GCA_903879975.1 uncultured Chloroflexota bacterium
TCTCCAACCGCATCTATCTGCCGGCAGTCCAACGCTAGCCGCCGCTTCACTCTGATTCTTGCGTTCCACGACATGAGCCATCCCAAATTTTGGGATGGCTCATGTCGTTTGATGGGGTGTGGCAAATCAGATCAACCCCTGGGACCGTGCCTTGGCTACGGCGTCCTGCCGTGTGTTGACACCTAGCTTGGCAAAAATTCGTTTGAGATGGAAATTGACTGTGTTGGGTGAGATGTGGAGACTCTCCGCAATCGCCCGATTGGTGAGGGCGCGCCCTAGCTCGTTGAGCACGCGCAGTTCGACGTCGGTCAGTACGGTGTACGGCCGCGCCAGCAGGGCAGCTGTCCGTTGGAACTCCTGGGCCAGTGGCGCTCGGCAGGCAGGCAACAGCGGCGCCAGCCACGCCAGTTCGTCCAATACGACCCGCATGTACCCTGTGCTAGCGATCTCCTCCAGCACGGCGTCCAAATGAGCAAGGGCGCGTTTGCGGTTCCCTTGCACCAGCGCCAGCCGTGCCGCACAGATTTTGAACTGAAGGTGAAGGGGACGCGAATGAACCGCCCCGTTCAGCATTTCTGCCCACCGTTCGAATGCCGGGGCAAGCTGTGCAGCCGGTTTGCCACACGCCAGATAGGTATGCGTGTAGAGGATCAGGGTCGTCAAGAGATGGGGGTTGGGCTCGCTGGAAGGGTTGAAGGCACTGTTGGCAATAATCTCCCATGCACTGCCCGGAGCATCGATGAACAGATACCAGCGGATGCGCAGGTTGTCGATCGGGGTGATGGGACCGCCAGCGCGCGGTGTATAGCGCTTCTCCCAGTCCTCCAGGTCAGGGCTGGGAGAAGCAGGGGGGAGGTGAGGCTGCTCGACATGGGCGCAGATCAGGAGCCAAAGCTCTGCCAGTATGACCCAGAAGGGGTCGCTGAGCGCACGGCCCAGGTCTGCAGCCAGTTTGAATTGCTCACGTGCTGCGTCTAACTGGTTGAGCATGTAGAGAGTAATGCCAAAACTCAGGTGCACGGCAGCAAATTCGCGCAGATGATCCAGGTGGGATCGTTTGCCAAATTCCAGCAACCGGCGATACTGCTGCACCGCACGCATGCCTGCGCCGCTGTCAAAAAGACCGTATGCCCGCGCTCGTTGTGCGGAAATAATCCCCACGGTGCAATGAATTCGCTCAAACGCTGCTTCGGCAGCTTCTGCTGCGCGTTCCATCGACTCCAGCCTGCCGGCGATCAGGCCGGCATGGGTCAAAACCAGATAGCAGGCACCCAGCGCCAGACTCTGTGAGGGGTCCAGTGTGGCAATGGTCGCCTCAGCTTGCCGTTGCGCTTGTGCCAACTCACCGCGCAGCAGGGAGACACTGGCCTGCTGCGCCTGTAGCTCCTGCTGCCAAGGGTGATGGGTGGTCGCCGGTGGCAGTGCTTCGGCGACTGTCTGCTCTGCAACGGCTAGCCGTTCCGCGTAGCCCGGCCGTTCGTTGACGATGCATTGCCATACGGCATCCAACGCCAATCTGGGCGAGAGGGGCAGCGGCAGCTGTGCCAGACGGCTCAGCCAGCGTTCCACTGCTTGAGCATTGCCTTTCAGCAGGGTGGGCAGACAATGGTCTTCCACGAGCCGTATCTGTGCCGCCGGGTCGCCGGCAAGTTCCAAGTGGCGCAGTGCAGTGTCGATCTGCCCCTGCGCTGCATACCCGCCGGCCGCACGCCGGTGCAGTTCGGCTACCTGCTGTGCTGAATAGGTCAGTTGCAGTTGATGCTGCAGGGTTTCACGCAGCACTGCGTGGCACTGATAGACCTGCTCCTCCAGACTGATCGGCATGACCAACGCTGTCATCTCTGCCAGCGTGTGCAGCCATTGCGCACTGCGCGCCTGCAGGGTGACTGCCCGACAGAGTGTAGGGGACAATTCTTCCAACACCGAAGTCTCCAGCACGAACAGGCGCCATTCCGGCGACACATGGCCCAGCAACTCACCGACGACATACTCCTGCAGATAGGCTTGCTCGATGGCCTGCGTTTTCTGTTGCCGCACCGCCGGCAGGTCGGCGATGCTCTGACCCCGACCCTGGCGTAGAGCCAGAGCAGCCAACTGCATCCCCGCCCCCCATCCCCCGGTCCGCTCCACGAGCCCTGCTATCTCTGGTTCGGTGAGTTGCAGTTCACAGAGCGCATCTGCAAAAAAACGACGGCTCTCATCGGCAGTAAAGTACAGATCGTGGAGGGTAATCTCCAGCAAACGCAGATCTAGGCGGTGACGGCTCAAACGCAGGGGAGGCGCCTGGCGGGTGGCGATCAGCCAGTGCAGCCCTTCTGGACTTCGATCCAGCAAGGTCTGCATGATCTCATGCACGGCGGGGTTCTGGATGAACTGGTAGTCATCCAGAACAAAAAGGAGTGCCTGTGTCGGCACCCTAGGCTGTGCAAACGCGTTGAGGATCGCAGTGGCCGCCGGCTCGATCATGCCGCTGCTGGCAAGCATTGCGTCCACTGCGTCTGCTACGTCCGGGATCACAGCATGGAGTGCAGCCGCAAGATAGCGCAGGAAGCGTACAGGGGTATCGTCATCGGCATCTAACGAAAGCCACGCCAACAGGCTTGGCGCACTGGCAGGCTGCCCTGCCTGCGCCCCAGGTCGAGGGTAGGGCGGGTGAGCAGGAGGCACCCCAAAGGCATGCCGCACCCAATGGCTGACAAGGGTGGTTTTGCCGTAACCGGCTGGTGCCGTGATGAGCGTGAGCCGATGCTGCGACCACTGCTCCAGGCAATCCGTCAAACGGCGCCTTTCCACGAGCAACGGTGAGTGAGCAGGTGGACTCAGTTTGGTCTTCAGGAGCATAGAAACTCCAGGTGCATGGACTGCTTCGACCGCTGTGCAAATGAAAAAACAGCCGACAGTCCGTAGTATACACCATGTGAACAGCCGATGCTCATCGGCACAATTGTCAAGAACTACTTAAAAAACTACTTGATCCAGGTAGTGACAGCGTCCCTGTTTATGCCCTATAGTCACGATTTAATTGTGATCAACGATCAACGCAAGTTTCAGCCAATCATCGAGGTACAGCCGACAGTCCAGAAAACAGTACCGTCCGTATTCAAAATTAGTAAAAATGGAGCAGTAACAGAATGAACACTCCCACAACATATCCTGAACGATCTTCACATCGGCCCATTGCGGTGCTCGCTATGCACCGGCAGCGCGTCGGCTGGGGATTGGGTGTTGGGAAAATCTGCGTGCTATTGGCCTTGGTGTGGCTTGGGGTATGGGCATCGAGCACACCGGCTTTGGCGCAGAGCAGCTGCACCGCGACGGTGACCGATGCCGGTGATAGCGGCGCCAACACGCTGCGCGGCAAAATTGCCGCAACGGCGATGTGATCTGTCTGCCCGCTGCCACTATCACGCTCGCAAGCCCTGTGCTGATCAACAAAAGCGTGACGATCAGCGGTACAGGAGCGTCGGGCAGCATTGTCAGCGGCAACAACGCCACCCGCGTGCTGAGCGTGACAGCCGGGGTGAACGTCACGCTGCAGGGGTTGACCGTGCGCAATGGCTATATCGAAAACAATGATTCCTTCGGAAATGAGCCAGGGCATGGTGCCGGTGTCTATAATGCGGGCGCCCTCACCATCCGCAGCAGTCAGGTGATCAGCAATTATTTGATCAACAACCTTGGCGCCACCACCTTTTACGACGGCGCAGGTATTTACAATATCGGCGCGTTGACGCTGACCAGCAGCGCAGTGTTCTCCAACCATATCGTCACAGGGCGCGGCGGCGGCCTCTATAACAACGGCCACGTGGTCGTGAACAGTGGCTCACGCATCGTCGATAATCTTGCCTTGATTGATGGCGGCGGTATCTACAACGACAGCACCGGTGTCTTGACGATTGACGGCAGCGAGATCAGCCGCAACCGTGCGCAGACCGACAATGGCAGCATGGGATCAGGGGGCGGTATCGCCAACACCGGTTTGCTGACCGTCACCAACGGCAGCCGTATTGATAACAACTATGCACCCAACGTGGGTGGCGGTATTCAGAACCTGGGCGGCAGCGTGCTGCTGCAGAACAGCAGTGTCTTTGAAAACAGCAGCTACAAGCAGGACATCGGCAACCTTGAGGGTTCTGGGGCGGGCATCTACAACAGCGCTGCTGGCGTGCTGAGGCTGGACAACAGTGATGTCTATAGCAACATCGTCGGAGGTGGGGCTTCGGGGAGCCTTGGGGTCGGTATTTTCAACGGCTCTGCTCCGACCCGGCTGATGATCAGCGGCAGCCGGATTTACGGCAACAGGATATTGAATCCCGGCGAATCGGTGGCGGGCGGCGGCATTTATGATGAAGGTGGCTCGCTGACGATCGACAATAGCTTCATCACCAGCAATACCCTGGGCTATGGCGGTACGGGCGGCGGCATTTTCCTTGCCGGCGTGCTCACCATGACCAATAGCTTGGTGGCGGACAACAGCAGCGGTAACGGCGGCGGCATGGCGTTGGGTGTAATGGGCGAAGGCATCGGCAACGGCGGCGCTGCGTCCGTCAGCAATAGCACGTTCCGCACGAATGAAGCCAGCTTCTGGGGTGGGGGCATCTACAATGCCGGTCTCCTCAGCATGACCACGAGCGCTGTCCACAATAACCGAGCGAGCAACCGTGCCGGGGGCATCTACAACGAAAACTTCTTGAGCTTCACCGACAGTGTGCTCCATGATCATGAGGCAGGCGAAGGCATCTACAACCAGAGCGCTACCCTGATCGTGCACCACAGCGACATTTACTCGAATACCCACCGCGGGGCAATTGTAGGCCGTACCAGCGTACTCACGATCACCGATAGTTACCTGCACCACAATCAGGGCAGCAACGGGAATGCGATCAAAATCGATCTCGCGGGATCTACTCTCTATCTGGCGAGCAGCCAGGTGCATGACAACGTAGACGATATCGACTACGGTGGGGCCATTTATATTGGCACGGACGCCACCGCCGTCATCACGAACAGCCAGATTTACAACAATGCCGCATTGAGCAGCGGGAGCTATGGCGGGGCTATCTATGCTGAGAACGCTGCGGTAGAGGTCAGCCACAGCGCGATTTACAATAACTATGTTGACTCGTACAATGGCGGCGGTATCTATTTTGAAGAGTCCAGTTGGGATGGCAGCAAATGGCTGAAGGTCAGCCACAGCCAGATCTACAGCAATGCTACCGGCGCCTACGCAGATGGCGGCGGCGGCATCTACGCATATGGTCTCCTCACTGTCACGCACAGCAGCA
>CAIRNL010000546.1 GCA_903879975.1 uncultured Chloroflexota bacterium
ATGCGGTTTCTGTAGGCGGTCGCCAGGTTCATCTGGGTAGTGGCCCACTCGATGGGCATGGCCTGGCGTGTGAGTACCTGCAAGGCGAACTCGTAGCCCTGGATGGCGCGCTCGATGTTTTCGGCTCGATCGCCCTGCAGGCTCTGCGCGTAGCTGCTTGCCAGCGTATCCTGCAGTGTCGCCCATAAACGCGGGTGGGCGGCGCGATCGACCAGCACCAGGCACTGGCGGCAGAGCTCGACGCAGCGCGGCATGTCGCTGCGCTGCGTCAGCTGTTGGAGTTCGGCGATGAGCGGCCGCACTGCCGGCGGAATCTCTACGGCGGCTCCGGCCTGCGCAGCCATGGCCTGCTCCAGCTGGGCGCGCAGCGCCGGGCGTGCAGCCAGCGCTGCCTCCAGTTCCGCCTGACTCTCGATCTGGACCCCTTCAGCCGCCAGCGCAGCCAGCACCTCGCGCAGCGCAGGTGGCATTCGCTCCGCTGCACGCAGTTGCGCCAGGAACTCTTCGGGCGCCAGGCCCAGCCGCTCGGCTGTAGCCAACTGCTCGGCGCCCAACATTTGCTCGGCAAAGGCACGGGCGACGCCGACCTCGCGACAGCGGCGCAGTAGGGCACGGTGGACGGCGACGAATTGTGCGGCATCAGGATCGCCCGCGTTCCTCTCCAGCGCCAGGGCCAGCTGTTCTTCGGCCGCATCGCTCAATAATTCGGCGTGCGTCTCGACAATCTGCTGCGATTCATCCCACGTCTCGGCAGCCAGAAAGCGCTGGAGCAGATCGGGCAATGCAGTTGTATGCTCGCCCTCCACCCACCCAGATGCGCCGAGGCTTGCCGGCAGGTCGTCTGCCGCCACTTCCTGCCATGCAGCTTCCAGTCGCGCGCGCAGGTCAGGACGGTCGGCCAGGATGTGTTCCAGCGCCTCTGCTGAATCGATGATCACCCCTTCAGCGGCCAGCGCTGCGCCAATGGAGCGCAGTGCTGCTTCAATCGCTGGCGGCATTTCACGCGTGTCTGTCGCTTCGTCTTCTATCAGCTTCTGCATGGCTGCCGCCGGGTCGTCGCTCAGCGCAGCCGGCAGCAGATCGCGGCGCACGCTGGCAACCTGTGCCAGCCAGTCGTCCTGCCAGGCGTCGCCCAGCCGGCCCGCCAACTGGCCCAGCAACCCGCCGGCCTGCTCCTGGTCCTGCTCGGCGCTGGTCTGCTGGGCCGGGGAAAAGATCAGCGGCGGCTGGCCGGTCGCCGGGTCGGCGTCGGGCAAGTAGATCAGCAGCGGCGCGTCGACCCGGCCCAACGGCCCGCAGCGCGGGCAGGCCACGGCGTGCAGGTCGCCCGTGCGTGCGCGAGCCGCCAGATCCGGCCGCTCGCGCACGTCGATCACGAGCCAGATTTCGGCGCGGAAGGGTTGCCCGCACTGCGGACAGGCGAAGTCGGATGGTTGCGCGTAGGAGTGCATGGGGTCTCCCCCTAGGTAGGCGCCCTCGGCGAGTGTCGGCGCCGGCTGATGAATGGTTGGCTCGATTATCGCACCGATCGCCGCATATGGCCTGATCGACGATAGGGGCACACGGCGCTGCTTCTCTCAGCTCTCCTGCACAG
>CAIRNL010000547.1 GCA_903879975.1 uncultured Chloroflexota bacterium
ATAGCACCGGTTGCAGGGTCGACAACGACAAAGCCTGTCGCTGTCCGTGCGCCTGTGCCGATGATCGGACGATCCCCCATATTGAGCGAGCGCAGGTAGTTGGGCTGACTGACGCAGGTATTCACCGGCCCCAGGATCAGCGGCGTCGGTGTTGGGTCTGCTGTGCTTGCCTGGGAAGGTACGACATCGGTCACGGGCGAGGCCACAGCCGGCATACTCGGAGCCGGTGTGCTCTGAACCGGCGCAGACGCTGCGTCCTGTGCGGGACGCAGCCCGATCACCATCAGTGCAAGGGCAAGGGCAGCTAGCACGGCACCGGCCCCCACCCAGAGGGGCATGCGCCGATACAAGGCGGGGGTTGGCGGAGCGGATGCGGTTCGTGTCGGGCGTTTTTGGCGTTTTTGCGGCATAGTCCTGGACTGCAGTGAAAAGGTCACGGAAGAACCGGCGCAAAGCGCGGTCCAGCTGCACAAGGGTAGCCGGTCGGCACATAGATGCCATCCGTCCACACAAAATCGGCCCAACAGTAGGCCAGGCCGGGGCGTTCGTCGTTTTCCTGCTGTGGCACATACCAGATCACAACGTCTTGACCAGCCAGTGCTTCTGGCGATGGCTCAATGAACTGTTCTGGTCCCTGTCGATACCCCTCGCCGCAGCAAGAGCCCAGCGTAGACATATCGGCTTCCCCCTCGGTAGGGCGCGCCACGGTCACATAGGTGAATGCGTTGTCGCCACGGCCCCCATCGCCGAACTGCCCGCGCCCCGGCTCCATATAGTACCCTCGGCCGGCTGCGTCGACAATACGCAGCTGATATCCTTCCGGCGTATACTGCGTGGCGCTATCCTGTAGAACCCATCCTTCCTTTGCCCAAGGCTGCCAGGCTGTCCCATCCCACCCTGCCACCTGTTGCCCGGCCGATGCTGGGTTTGCCAGATCGATCCGCAGCACAGGGCGGTAAATCCCATCCACACCACAGCCGCGCCCAAGGTTGATGGCGATCACGCGGAATGAGCCATCCGCATAGAACTCGTAGCGCTGCTGATAGCGGTAGTTGCACGGCTGGGGCCAGAGAGGGTGATAGAAATCCTGGATCACGGCAAAGCCAGCAGCGGTCGTCGAGGTCTGCGCATTGGATGCGCTGACGGTGGCGGCCACGGTGGCGGTCACGGTGGCGGCAGACGTCTCGCTTGTCAACGCGCCCCCCGCAGGGAGCGTTTCAATGCGCGGCCCGTCCACAGCCACAACAGCCGACGAGCTGAACATCGGACAGCCAATACCGTCATTGTAGCCGAAGCCGGCAGTCTCTGAGTACTGTACGTGCCAATCGACCAGTTTGACACTGTCCAGTACCGGCTTGCCTGCAAAAGTTGCGTCAAAAACCTCCAGCCCGTCCGAACTGGTGATGATCAAGTTCAAGTCCCATCCATCGCGCGCCAGAGTGGTGGGCTGCATACAATACTGATCAAAGACGGCCGCTTTGCGCATTTGGTCTTCGGTTGGGCGCTCCGGCCATTCTCCAATGGATGCGCCCAGATGTGTCCAGTTCACTCCGACCAGCTTTGCATCGGTCAGATCTACAATCGCCCACAGCGCCAGTTGCCTGTCTTCCAGAATAAATGTTGGCGCCACACAGAGATGATTGGAATGTTCGCATTGGGTGTATTTGAGCGCAGTCTTCGTATTGACCATCACAGGCTCGATCTGTTCACCCCCCAGGGTGCCGATCACTTCCGGCGCATTGACGGCAATCTCGAAGGCAAGGTCGGTCAATTCAGGGGACAGTTCCGGCTGGCTATTCGGGAAGATTGCCGATTCCAGGAGCGAACCCTGCGCTATGTCGACGACACCAATGGTCGTCAGATTGTAGGCGTAATTGTACATCTCGACCCGATAACAGGTCTGCGGGCGACAACCAGCCGTGGCGGGTGTCTCATCGCTTGCACGCCATGGATAAACTCCAAAAATTTCGCTACGCAGCGGCAACCCGCTGGCCTCATCGCGTGCATAGCGCGCAAACTCCGGATCGGAGATTGCGATCCGTTGTGCAGCTGCAGCAGGGTCCGTAGAGGGCAGATCGCGCAGGAGAATCGGCGGCTCCTGCTGCAGTGCCGCCTCCATTGCCGCCTGGCGAGCCACGAGCGCCGGCAGTGCAACCGTGCGCGTGGAATCATGCTGTGCCAGACGCGGTGGCGGCACTGTAGCCGGTGGCGCCGCCCCCGCCACCACCTGGGTTGGTGCAATCGTGGCGGTGGGAGTTGGCGCAATCGTGGCAGTAGGAGTCGGTGCTGGCAACGCTGTCGCTGTGGGAGTAGAGCGGCTGCCACACCCTGCGATCAGAAAAACGAGAAGGAAAGCAGCGGCAGCCAGGCACGAACGGTTATGAAAAAAAGCAGGAACAACAACCTTCACTGTCGTTATTTTGGAATGCATGGTTTACAGATCCATCTCACGCAATTGCTGTACAGCTTCCCGCCCATCAGTATAGCATGCAGGATTGACGCAATTGCAAAATACAGATGCGATCAGTTTAGGGTATAGTAAGGTGCCAGTGGTGTGTGTGCCGAGTGAAGTCCGTGATACACTGAAACCGATCGGTTCGGATTGAGGCTCACAAGAAAAATAGGTGGAATGAACTATGTTTAAGCGGTTGGACCATGTGGGCGTTGTCGTCCATGAGATCGATGCGGCTGTACAGACCTATTGTGAGCAGCTTGGGCTCACGTTGCTCGAACAAGTCGAGATTGCGGAACAGAAGGTGGTGGCGGCCTTTTTGGAAGGTGGCAACAGCACGATTGAATTGATTGCGCCCACCGACACAGCCAGCGGCACGGCGCGCTTCCTGGCCAGCCGTGGCGAAGGGATGCACCACGTCTGCTATGAGGTAGACGATATCCGGGCAACCCTGGCGACATTGCAGGCAACGGGTGTGCGGCTCATCGATGAGACACCACGGCAGGGTGTCCACGGACTGGTTGCGTTCGTTCATCCCAAGGCAACCCACGGCGTGATGATCGAGCTGTTGCAGAAAGCACATCTTTGACCGGCCAGGCAGTCACTGCCGGAGAGGGAGCAGAGGAGAACTCACAGAATGGAAATGGCTGGAGAACTGAGCGTCGAAAGAAGCTGGGAAGCGCTGCGGAGCGTGATCGATCCGGAGATCTACCAAAACATCGTCGATCTCGGGCTCGTCTATGGGGTGGACATCGCGCCCGAGCGGCAGGTGACAGTGACGATGACACTGACCACGCCACACTGCCCAATGGGCCCGCAGATCATTCAGAACGTGGAGCACGTGCTCTACGAACTGGGCGCCGAGCAAGTTGGTGTCAACATCGTATGGGAACCCGCCTGGACGCCTGACGCCATGACTCCCGAACTCAAGAAATTGCTCGGCATTGAACCCGCTGAGATGGATGAGCCGGAACCAGAATTGGTCTACGAACCGCCGCCGCCCCCTGCGAAAAAGAAGCGCAGCATCCTGGGCTGGCTCTTCCCCTGAGATGCGACCGACCCACCCCGAACGCGCATACGCCCAAGCACCTTTCGGCAGCGGCGTAGAGTACAACTCCGCTTGGGGGCAACACCGGACACCCCAAAGGGAAAGCAGGCTGCGGCTGCATACGATTTGTTGATGCGGGAGACAGGCAGCGTGGTACAATAGGCATGGCCACATTGCCACCACTCCAGCCTATTTGCCGGAGAGTTCTCTGGCGCCACCAATGACCTGGTTCATGTCGCTGCGCACACACTGGTTCGAACCACCTCTTTGGAAAAAACCACAGCAGACCGGCGCCACCGTCGCTGTGCTCATCGGCGCCACTCTTGCCTGGATGGCGCTGTATGGTTGGGTTGGTTGGACGCTCTGGGCCGGTGGCTTCGGACGGCTAAGTATACTGCAGCTTAGCGGATTTGGCGCCAGTATTGTGCTGGGTGTGCTCCTGGTGACTGCGTGGCGCAGTACTTGGCCTGTTCTTCGGCGGCGCAATCAGCGCTGGGGAGCACTCGACCTCGATCAGATGATGGTGATGGACCCGGCCGAGTTCGAAGAATACGTGGCACAGCGCGTCTTCAACCACCGCGGCTATACGGTCCACAATACGCGCCACACCAAGGATGGCGGTGTGGATATCCTGGTCACCGACCGTTTCGGCCAAACGGCTGTCGTGCAGTGCAAACGCTACCGAGGCACCGTCGGCGAAGCCACTGTGCGCGATCTGTACGGCACGATGATCCATTTTGAAGCCAGCTATGCGTATCTGGTCACTACCGGCGCCGTCAGTGACGAGGCAAGACGCTGGGTGGTTGGCAAGCCAATCGAACTGATCGACGGCCGCGAGCTGGTTGAAATTGCAAAGAGTGATGAGGTTCTATGAACAACAGGCCAGCCATTTTTGCCCACCGCGGGGCGCGCTGTGTGGCGCCCGAAAACACGCTGCCGGCCTTTGCCGCAGCCCTGGAGATGGGTGTCGCCGGCATCGAGCTTGACGTGCACCGCACGACCGACGAGCAGCTCGTCGTCATCCACGATTTCGTGGTCGACGGCACGACTGACGGCAGCGGGCCAGTTGCAGCCATGACAGCAGCCGAGGTTGCGCGTCTCGATGCCGGCAGCCATTTCAGCGCAGCCTTCGCCGGCACACCAGTGCCGCGCTTGGAAGAAGTGCTCGATCTCGTCGGCAACCGCTGCCGTATCAATGTGGAGATCAAGAGCATGGATGCCTATGCCGACGACGCCTCCGACCTGGTCGCTGCGCTGATCCGCCATCGGAATCTCTACGACCAGGTGATCGTTTCCTCGTTCAACCCGATCACGCTCATCAAGCTACGCCACCTCGATCCCAGGATCGCTCTGGGCATGCTCTACGACGCCGGGATGCCGCTCTTTTTGCGGGAAACCTGGGCCAGAGCGCCCATCTGCCCAGAGGCCCAACACCCCCACCATGCGCTGATCGACGCCGGCTATATGGCGTGGGCACGGACCCTGGGTGCGGCCGTCAACACGTGGACGGTCAACGAGGTCGACGAGGCGCGGCGGCTGGCAGGGCTCGGCGTAGACGTCATCATGACCGATGTGCCGGA
>CAIRNL010000548.1 GCA_903879975.1 uncultured Chloroflexota bacterium
CCAGCTGTCCCTCGGCGAACTGGCGGCGCAGCGTCTTCTTGTCGAACTTGCCCACGCTTGTCTTCGGCACTTCGTCGATGAAGACCACACGCTCCGGCACCCAGAAGCGCGCTACCCGCGCACCCAGATATACCTGCAATTCCTCTGCCGTCAGGTCCCAGCCATCCTGCGTGCACACAACGCACGCCATGGGCCGCTCCGACCATTGCTCGTCAGGAATCGCAATGACTGCCGCCTCCAGCACCTTGGGGTGGCCGGTGATGACGCCCTCCAGTTCCACCGTCGAAATCCATTCACCGCCGCTCTTCACCAGGTCCTTGGTACGATCCATGATTGTCATATAGCCATCCGGCGTCATCGTCACCACGTCCCCCGTGCGGAACCAGCCATCCTCGGTCATATAGTCGGGTGTGGCATTGCGGCGGAAATACTGACGGATGACCCACGGCCCGCGCACCTGCAGTTCGCCCATCGTCTTGCCGTCCCACGGCAGTTTGCGGCCGACTTCGTCGACGATGCGCAACTCGACCCCTAGGAGCGGATAGCCCTGCTTGGCTTTGATGTCCCAGATACTGCTGTCGTTCAGTTCCTCGTGCACCTTGAGCGGAATGGAGACTGTGCCCAACGGCGACATCTCGGTCATTCCCCAGGCGTGGACGACATTGACGCCCAACTCGTGCTCGTACGCCTCAATGAGCGAGCGCGGCATGGCCGATCCGCCCACCACCAGCGCGCGCACGCAAGAAATATCGCGCGGATTTTGCTTCAGTTCGTGATAGAGCCCATTCCAAATTGTCGGCACGCCTGCGGCGATCGTCACCCGCTCACCGGCAATGAGGTCAGCCAGCGGCTGCGGGCGCAGATGCGGTCCCGGCATGACGATATCGGCACCCGACGCGGCGCACGCGTAGGGCAGCCCCCACGCCATAGCGTGAAACTGTGGCACGACTGGCAGCACGACGTCCGACTCGCGCGTGCCCAGCGCGTTGGCGGCGTTCTCGCCCATTGTATGCAGAAACATGGAACGGTGCGAGTAGAGTGCGCCCTTGGGCTCGCCCGTCGTGCCACTCGTGTAGCACATGCCCATGGCCATATTCTCATCGGTGCACAACCACTCGAAATCCTCGTCGTTCTCCTCGATCAGGTCTTCATAGAAGAGGACATTGGGCAATGCGCCGGCTGCTGCGCGCGGCGCATTGAAGAGCACGTGATAGCGCACGCCCGCAGCCTCCGGCACCACCTTTTGATAGAGTGGAATCAACGTCCCATCGACAAAGACGATCTGGTCGTCGGCATGGTTGACGATGTAGGCAAGTTGATCCGGAAACAGGCGAATGTTGAGTGTGTGACAGACAGCGGCTGCCCCTGGGATGGCGTAATAGAGTTCCAGGTGCTGGTAGTTGTTCCAGGCAAAGGTAGCGACGCGATCGCCCGGCGCGATACCCAACCCAACCAACGCCTTCGCCATGCGCTTCACCCGCCGGTACAGGTCTGCGTAGGTATAGCGAAAAAGCGAACCGTCAGGCTGCATTGTCGTAATCTGCTTGTGCGGATAGAGGCGGTTGGCATGCTCCAGGATCTTGTCAACCGTCAGTTGCCAGTTCATCATCAACCCGTTCATGGTCCTCTCCTTTGGCACGCATGCCAGTTGCAGATACCAGCCAGCTGACGGATGTGCGCCGGATCGTTCCAACACACAGTCAAGCAGCCGGCCAGGGTGCCGGCCGGTGGATGGCTGATACTTGCGTCGACTCAGTGAAATCGTGGTGTGCACATCTTTTCACGAAATATGCGGCATGTCAACCGGGCTGCGACAATTTCGGTAGCAGCATCGTCCTGGTCGGCACTGGCGAGTCGATTTCGCCTTTGGGCGCCGGCTGCTACAATGAGTGCAGAAACCCGTCTACCCTGCGCGTCGCGCAGCCTTGTCTGGAAGAGAAGAGGCGACGATGATCACCTATTACAGCCCAACCCATCTTCAGCACGATCCCAACCAGCTGTCGCAGCCCGCCGGTGCATCGCCGGCCTACTCCAGCGAAGTACCTGCCCGCGCCGAGATCATCCGCAGCGCGCTAGAGACGAACCGGCTCAGCGCCATCATTGCGCCGCCAGATCGCGGGTGCGAGCCGCTGCGGGCCGTCCATACCCATGCGTTGCTCGACCTGCTCGAGCATGGCTACGACGATCTGACGGCGCTCCACCGCAACGCTGCAGCGCGCCCGTTGGCTGCCATTCCCGAAACCTATGCGGTGCGCACAGGTGACGCCCCACGCAGCACTTCGCTGTGGGCCAAACTGGGCTGGCATTGCTACGACACGTCGGCGCCGCTGTTGGCTGGCAGCTGGGATGCAATCTACTGGAGTGCGCAGTGTGCGGTCGCTGCGGCTGCCCATGTCTACGATCAGGGCGGCGTCGCCTATGCCCTCTGCCGCCCACCCGGCCATCATGCCAGCGCCGACCTCTACGGCGGCTTCTGCTATGTCAACAACACTGCCCTTGCCGCGCAATGGCTCGCAGCGCAGCGCATGCGTGTAGCCGTTGTCGACGTCGATTACCACCACGGCAACGGTACGCAGGAGATTTTCTATCTGCGCAACGATGTGCTGACCCTCTCGCTGCATGTCGATCCGGATGTCGACTATCCCTATTACTGGGGTTATGCAGACGAAACAGGCCAGGGCTACGGCGCCGGCTACAACGTCAATCTGCCGCTGCCCAAACATACGGATGAGGTGGACTATCTCGCAGCGCTCCGGCAGGCTGTCGACCGCGTACGGGACTACGCACCGGATGTGCTCATCGTCGCCGTAGGCTTCGACACCTACATCGACGATCCGGTGGGCGGTTTTCGCCTCACAACCGTCACCTACCCGCGCATCGCCGAGCAGCTTGCCAGCCTGCACAAGCCCACTGTCATCGTGCAGGAAGGCGGCTACGCTCGCCATGCATTGGCAGCCAACGCGCTCGCCTTCCTGGCGCCCTTTGCTTAGCCAGCGCCCGCCCATCGCCCCCTGTGCAGGAAGCACCCCGGAGCTGCCCGGTCTCGCGATCGCCGTCGCCGCTCAGCAGCAGGCAAGGTTGCGTCAGAGGGCTTCAGGTTCGCCGGCGTGCCAGGAGCGCTTCCGTCCTCCCTTTCCTGCGCAGCAGGCGGCGTCAGCACAGCGGTGGCCGTGCGAGCACTGATTTGGCCATCCTGGGACAGAGGGGATTACAATCTACGACACACGAACCGTCTGCGCATGCACACAGAACAGAAGCTGGTATTCAGACATGGCCGAGCAAGAGGTAGAACTGCCTGGCGGCAACATCAACGAGCGGGTCATTCGGGTGGGAGATACGGTACGCCGTGGTATGACGGCCGCCAGCCCCAGTGTCCATCGGCTCCTGCGGCATCTGGAATCGAAAGGGTTTACCGGCAGCCCGCGCTTTCTTGGGACAGACGAGCACGGGCGCGAAGTCCTGACTTACCTCGAAGGCGAAACCGGCATCTTGCCTGCCATCTGGCAAAACGACCCGCCCCTGCTGGCTGCCGCTCGCCTGCTCCGGGCGTATCATGACGCCGTTGCCGACTTTGTGCAGGCAGATCTGCAGCCCTGGGCATTCCACTATCCTGACCCGATGCGTCGCGAGATCATCTGCCACAACGATTTTGCGCCCTACAACTTCATCTATCAACGCGGGCTACCCTATGCAGTGATTGACTTTGATCTGGCGGGACCTGGCCCCCGGCTGCGCGACATCGCCTATGCCGTCTACTGGATGGTTCCGCTCTCCTTCAACAGTGACGACCAGCGATTCTTCGCCGAAGCCGATGTCGCCAGCGGTAGCCGCCGCGTTGGCCTGTTTTGTGCAGCGTACGGCACACCCATCGAGCCAGCGCTTTTCGAGATGATCGCCGAAGTGCTCGCCTTCCTGGGCAACGAAGAAGCCATGCGCCAGATTGTCGGGGATGCCAAGGCGATGCATCTCCGGCGGGGGGGCCACCTGGCGCACTGGCAGCGCGAGGCTGCGGCCTTTCAGATGCATCGCGCCCAGATCGAAGCCAATCTACTGGCGATTGGGCATTGACCATCGAGCTACCTGCGCCTGTCGCGCGCCCTACCATCGTCCGAACGACGTACACGCATGAATTCCGACACATGAGAGCCGACCCACTTCCTATGACCCAGATGCATGCCGACGAAGTCCATACTGACACAGCGCTCGTGCGCGCCCTGCTGGCCGCGCAGTTCCCGCAGTGGGCGCAGTTACCGATCGATCCCGTGCCGTCCTCCGGCACCGATCACGCGCTCTACCGCCTGGGCGACCACAGGGTCGTGCGCCTGCCGCGCATCCACTGGGCCGTCGAACAGGTGGCGAAAGAGCAACGCTGGCTGTCTAGCCTGGCGCCACACCTGCCCCTGCCGATCCCCCTGCCGATTGGTCTGGGCAAGCCGGATCTCGGCTATCCCTGGCAGTGGTCGGTCTACCGCTGGCTGGACGGGGAAGCTGTCACGCCAGTGCGCGTCCCGGAGCTGGCGAGTGCGGCGATCGATCTGGGCCAATTTATTGCTGCGCTGCACCGGATCGACGCGGTGGGAGGCCCACCACCGGGCGCACACAACTCGAAACGCGGCGAGTCACTTGCCGTGCGCGATCGAGAGACACGCCAGGCCATCGCCGTGTTACAGGATGAGATCGACGGTGCAGCTGCCACTGCGGCATGGGAGGCGGCCCTTCGGGCGCCCGCCTGGCCCGGCCCACCCGTATGGGTTCACGGCGACCTGACCGCGAGCAATTTGCTGGCCAGGAACGGTCGTCTCAGCGCGGTCATCGACTTCGGCTGTTTGGGAGTTGCCGATCCTGCCGTTGACATGATGATCGCCTGGGAGTTGCTCGCCCCCGTGAGCGCGGCGTTCCGTGCTGCGCTTGCCGTCGACGACGCCACATGGGCGCGCGGCCGAGGCTGGGCGCTGACCACCGCTTTGGTCGCCCTGCCCTATTATCGGGACACCAATCCTACACTCGTCGCCAGCGCGCGGCAGCGCATTGACGCTGTGCTGGCCGATCAGGCACTGCAGGCATCGCCTGGCTTGCGCTGACCGTCGCCACACATCTCCTGCGGACCTGCCAATCCGCAGGCGGCACAGTTGCTCGGCGCCGTCCGCAGCCTGTTACGCCCGGCAGCCACGTTGTCCATGAACGCGCCGATCGCCAGTTGGCGTGCGTGCAGTATAATAGCAGCTGCTACGTCATTACCGGGCCAGAAGGAGTCGACAATGGCTACCGACACACCCACTTATCCTGCGCGCATTGCCCGCAAACTGACCTTGGGCGAGCGCAACGTCGCCGCCACCGTGCAGTTACTCGACGAGGGCAACACGCTTCCCTTCATCGCCCGCTACCGCAAGGAGATGACAGGTGGGCTCGACGAGGAGCAGATTCGCGCCATCGAGCAGTTGCTGGCATCGCTGCGCGCCCTGGACGAGCGCCGGGCGACCATCCTGGCCTCGATCCGCGAACAGGGAAAGTTGACCGCGGAACTCGAGGCGCACCTACTCGCCGCCGAGACGTTGACTGCGCTCGAAGATCTCTACCAGCCCTACCGGCCCAAGCGCCGCACGCGCGCCAGTATCGCCCGGGAGCGTGGCCTGCAGCCGCTCGCCGATCTCATCCTGGCCCAGCCGCGCAAGGGTGACCGCCCGGAAACTGCTGCGCAGGCCTTCCTGAGCGACGCTGTGCCGGCGATCGACGATGCGCTGGCCGGTGCGCGCGACATCGTCGCCGAGACGATCAGCGACCACGCCGAGGTGCGCCGCCAAACACGTGAGAAGGCCATGCGCTTTGCCACACTGACCGCCACGCGCGTGGAAGGCAGCGCCGACGACAAGGGGGTCTATTCGCTCTACTACGACTACAGCAGCCGCATCGACCGGCTCAAGCCCTACCAGGTGCTCGCCCTCAACCGCGGCGAGACGCAGAAGGTACTGCGCGTCCACATAGAGATCCCTGAGCGTGACTGGCAGCAGGCGATCCGCAACGTCTTTCCCGATCATCCGCTCTCGCCGTGGGCGGAACAACTCAAGCAGGCGGCGGAGGACAGTGCCAAACGTCTGCTGCTGCCCGCCATCGAACGTGACGTGCGCGCCACACTCAGCGAGCAGGCCGATGGGCATGCGATCCACGTCTTTGGCACCAACCTGCGCGGCCTGCTGACGCAGCCGCCGCTGTCTGGCCATATCGTACTCGGCATCGACCCGGGCTACCGCACCGGCTGCAAAATCGCCGTCGTCGATTCCTCGGGCAAAGTGCTGGAAACAGGCACCATCTACCCCCATCCGCCGCAGAAACAGCAGCGCGAAGCACTGGCAACGCTGGCCGCCCTCCTGCTGCGCCACGGCGTCACGCTCATCTCCATCGGCAATGGTACTGCGTCCAGGGAGACGGAGCAGCTGGTAGCAGAGCTGATTCAGCGAAAAGAGGAAGGGGGAAAAGGAAACAAGGAGCAGATAGCCCTCCACTACCTCATCGTCAACGAAGCCGGCGCCAGCGTCTACAGTGCCAGCTCGCTCGCCCGCGCCGAACTGCCCGACCTCGATGTGAGCCTACGCGGCGCGGTCTCCATCGCCCGCCGCGTGCAGGATCCGCTGGCCGAACTGGTCAAGATCGACCCCAAATCTATCGGTGTAGGCCTTTACCAGCATGACGTCAACCAGAAGGAACTGGCGGGCGCGCTGGACGGTGTGGTAGAGAGCGTCGTCAACCGCGTCGGGGTCGACGTCAATACTGCGTCGCCTGCGCTGCTGACGCACGTCGCCGGCATCGGGCCGAAGCTGGCCAGCAACATCGTGGCGCACCGCGATGAGAATGGGGTCTTTGCCACGCGTGCGGCGTTAAAAAAAGTGACAGGGCTTGGCCCCAAGGCATTCGAGCAGTCAGCCGGTTTTCTGCGTGTGCGCGGCGGCGACGAACCGCTCGACAGCAGCGCAATTCATCCGGAGAGCTACGCCGTGGCGCGCAAGGTGCTCAAGTTGGCGGGCATCACCATGGCGACATCCGTGCCAGAACGCCAGGCAACGCTCGACGCGCTACGCCAGCGCAGGCCGCTGTCGACCCTTGCGACTGAGCTGGAGACGGGCGAGCCGACCCTGGCCGACATCTTCGAGCAGATCGTACGTCCGGGCCGCGACCCGCGCGAGGATGTCCCGCCACCGATCCTGCGCCATGACGTACTCTCTATGGAGGACCTCGCCGTGGGCATGACCCTGCAGGGGACCGTGCGCAACGTGGTGGATTTCGGCGCCTTTGTCGACATCGGCGTCAAACAGGACGGACTGCTCCATCGTTCGCAGATTCCCCACGGCGAGCGGTTGAGCGTGGGCGACATCATTGACGTGGAGATCGCGTCGGTCGACCCAGAACGGGGCCGCATTGGCCTCGGCTGGCCGGGCAAGCAAGTGGTCGATTGGGCGATGGGATAGGCGAATAAGGAAGGAGAGCAGCAGGCTACTCGACAGCACTTGCCTCGACGATGCCGTCCGCCATAGCCCAGCCGACCAGACCGTCGGCAGTACGCACGCGATACCAGCGCACGCCGTTGAGTTCCACCGGATAAGGGCCGCGGTCGTCGGGCGATGCGACGATCACAAACCTTGCACCTGCGCTGTATTCGTCGAGCGCTGCTGCGGTCGGCTCGGGCGCAGCGTAGAGGCGCAACATGCCCAGCGCCTCCACCTCGACCCCCGCCTCGAGCACCTTGAGAAGGCCTGCAATCCCCGGCCCGGTCACGGTTGGGTTGGCCGGCGCTCCGCCCTCGCCGCCTCGCAGATCGGCATCGGTGATGTCCGGGGTCAGTTCGATGACGCCGGTCTGCACGGATACTTCCGGCGCCACAGCCGGCGTCCCCTCTCGTCCGCAAGCTGCCAGCGCCAGCACGCCAATCAGCGACAGGGCAGCAGCCATGTATCGAATCATCTCATCCGTCCTTTGCCCGTGCATCTTTGAGGCATGCCAGCATTGCGTCGAGTGGCAGCGTGTTGACGACATCGGCCGCAGTCACCCAGGCGCGCCGCGCCGTGCCAATGCCGAACTCGGCGATGCCCATGCCGTACACGTCATGGGCATCGCAGTTGATAGCAATTTTACAGCCCAGTTCGATCGCGCGCCGTGCATAGACATCGTTGACGTCGAGCCGCGCCGGATGGGCATTGATCTCCACCACCGTACCGGTCGCGCGGCAAGCCTGCAGGACGCGCTCCATGTCGATCTCTGTCGGTGGCCGCGAGCCGATCAGCCGGCCCGTCGGGTGGCCCAGAATGTCCACGTGCGGGTTATAGACCGCTTTGAGGCAGCGTGCCGTGATGGCCTCCCGATCCTGGCGCTGTGCGCTGTGAATACTAGCGACAACCACATCCAACCCGGCCATGACCTCGTTGCTGAGGCCCAGCGTGCCATCGGCCAGAATTTCGACCTCACTTCCTTGCAGCAGGCGGAAGTCGATGCCCCGGCCGGCGCATTGGGCGTTGTAAGCGTCGATCTCCACGCGCTGGCGGCGCAACTTCTCGTCGTCCACCCCCTGCACAATGCCCAGCCCCACACTGTGGTCGCTCACCAGCCAGTA
>CAIRNL010000549.1 GCA_903879975.1 uncultured Chloroflexota bacterium
AGATTTTGAGAGTGAATGAGAACCCTATTCAAGGAGGTCCTCTGTGCCTGAGCAGATGATTGGCACGATACAAAGCGTTATCGGCCCCGTTGTGGACGTGGCATTTTCTTCCGGAAATATGCCCGAGATTTACGACGCCATCACGGTTTCGATGGACGATGGCTCCAAATTGGTGCTCGAGGTCGAGCAGCAGATCGGTAACAACGTCGTGCGTTCCGTCGCGATGGGCAGTACCGACGGTCTGCGCCGCGGCATGGAAGGCGTCTCCGAAGGGTCACCTATCCGTGTGCCAGTAGGCCCGGCAACCCTGGGGCGTCTCTTCAATGTGACAGGGAACCCCATTGATAATAAGGGCGCGGTTGAGGCTGAGACGACCTATCCCATTCACCGCACGGCACCTCCTTTTTCGGAACAGAGTACCAAGGCGGAGATGTTCGAGACGGGTGTCAAGTGCGTCGATTTGATCGCCCCCTTCACCCGCGGTGGGAAGACGGGGATTTTCGGTGGCGCAGGCGTGGGCAAAACAGTGGTCATTCAGGAACTTATCCACAACGTTGCTGAGTTTCACAGCGGCTACTCCGTCTTTGCCGGTGTAGGCGAGCGCAGCCGCGAGGGCAATGACCTCATGCGCGAGATGATTGAGTCGGGCGTCATCAACTCGACCGTAATGGTCTTCGGCCAGATGAATGAGCCACCAGGTGCTCGCCTGCGTGTGGGACTGACGGGCGTTACCATGGCCGAGTATTTCCGCGATGAGGGGCGCGACGTACTGCTCTTTATCGACAACATTTTCCGTTTCGTGCAGGCTGGCTCGGAGATGTCCTCATTGCTCGGCCGTCTGCCCAGCGCCGTCGGTTATGCGCCGACCCTGGGTACTGATATGGGTGACTTGCAGGAGCGTATCACGTCGACGAAGAAGGGTTCGATTACGTCCATGCAGGCAGTCTATGTGCCTGCCGACGACTACACCGATCCGGCGCCGGCCACGACTTTCGCTCACCTGGACGCGACGATCACGCTGCAGCGTTCGTTGGCTGACCAGGGACTCTTCCCGGCTGTCGATCCGCTGGGTTCCACCAGCCGCATTCTTGACCCGCTGATTGTGGGCGAAGAACACTATAATGTTGCCCGCCAAGTGCAGCAGACGCTTCAGCGCTACAAAGATTTGCAGGATATTATCGCAATTCTGGGTGTCGAAGAGCTCAGTGAAGATGACAAGCTGATCGTGGCGCGCGCCCGCAAGATTCAGCGTTTCCTGACGCAGCCAATGTACGTAGCCGCTCAGTTCACGGGACGTGATGGCCGCTACGTCAAAATCGAGGACACTGTGCGTGGCTTCCGCGAAATTCTTGATGGAAAACATGACGACCTGCCGGAGCAGGCATTCTACATGGTTGGAACCATCGAAGAGGCGGTTGAGAACGCAGCACAGATGCGCAAATAACCGCCGCGTGACTCGTCGTGCACTCTGTATGACTCTGAAGGAGCTACCTACATGTCAATCAAGGTAGATATCGTCACACCGGAAAAGATGCTCTACAGCGGAGACGTGGAGATGGTCACGCTGCCGGGCACCAACGGCCAGATGGGCATCCTGCACGGCCATGCGCCGCTGCTGTCGACGCTGGACATCGGTGAAATTGTGTTGCATAGCCGTGAGGGAAACGAGTACTTGGCAGTGAGCGGTGGCGTGGTCGAGGTGCGTCCCGACAAGGTGACGATCCTGGCGGATACCGCCGAGGCTGGTGCCGAGATCGACGAACAACGTGCCAGCGCTGCGCTCGAACGTGCTGAGCGGTTGCTGGCTGAGAATCCGCCGCCACACCGGGTGCCGGAGATTATGGCTTCGCTGCGGCGCAGTTCGCTGCGTCTGAAAGTGGCGCGGCGCCACCAAGGGCGCCGCTCCGCCGAGGGCTTGCACTTCGAGGGTGGCTCAAACACATAAGTGTTCAAAGGGTGCCTCGCACGATATCGCTCAGCATTTACTTGTACGCCCCAGCATCGAGCTGTACCCGTCGGGTTGCAAATACAGGAGTAACAGAAAGGGTCTCGTGGCACGCCACGAAACCCTTTTTCTATTGGCCACAACGGAGAAATCCTGAAAATGTGCACCTGGCCGTTACTTCTCCGCCAGTTGATTTGGGACACACTCATTGCCAGACGTATAATGGTTAACTTGGCGACTTATGTCGTCAGCCTGACCGTTTATGAGCAGGCCGATCAGTGACGAAACGAATCTATGTTTGGAAAGCATATTGGGATTGATTTGGGGACGGTCAACGTCCTCGTCCATGTGAAGGGCCGTGGCATCGTCATGAATGAGCCGTCGGTCGTTGCCATTCGCCTGCGCGACAGCACGATGGTGGCGGTGGGTCACGAGGCCTATGACATGCTTGGCCGTACACCGGAAAGTATCGAGGTGGCGCGCCCTATCCGCGACGGTGTCATCGCCGACTTCGTGGTAACGGAAGCGATGCTTCGCTATCTAATCCAGACGGTAGCCGGTAACCCGAATCCGCTCTTCCGCCCGCTCTTCCGTCCCAAGGTCATGATCAGCACACCGCGCGGCGTGACCAGCGTCGAAGAGCGTGCCGTGCACGATGCAGCCATGCAGGCCGGTGCTGGCGCAGCCTATCTTATCCCTGAACCGCTGGCTGCTGCCTATGGCGCAGGTCTCCCCATCGGTACGCCAACAGGCAACATGGTGGTGGACATGGGTGGCGGCACCACGGAAGCGGCAGTCGTCTCTATGTATGACATTGTCGCCTGGAGCAGTGTGCGCATTGGTGGCAATCGTTTTGATGATGCCATCATTAACTACGTGCGCAAGAAGTACAATCTGCTGATCGGCGAACAGACGGCCGAGGAGATCAAGATCGGGATTGGCAGCGCGTTGCCGATGGAGGACGAGCGTTTCATGGAGGTGCGCGGCCGCGATCAGGTGACGGGCCTGCCCAAGATCATTCAGATCAGTAGCAGTGAGGTGACTGAGGCGTTACAGGAGCCGCTGCAGGCTGTCATCAGTACAGTGCGTGCCACGCTGGAAAAGACGCCACCTGAACTGGCGGCTGATATTATCGATCGCGGCATGGTGCTCACAGGCGGTAGCTCGCAGTTGCGCAGTGTAGCCCAGTTGCTGACCCAGGAGACAGGGGTACCCGCCTATGTGGCCGAAAACCCCATTGCGTGTGTGGCGCTCGGCGCAGGACGCGCGCTGGAAAATTATGAGATTATGCGGCGCAGCCTGCCAATTGTACCCGAATAGTTGCCAGGATGAAGCCGTTTGATTTGGTTTTTGGAGGGAACGATTGCTGGTAACGTAAGTTATCCACGTTTTGTTCCCTGGAATTTTGACGAGTCTAGAGAGAACTATTACAATTCATTATGAAATTTCTGAAGAAAGTTGGTATTTCAGGTTGATTAATATGTTCGCGGTGCTGAACCGCCAATCTTTGGCCTGGCAGCCCTGCCCTCGTTCACCGCAACAGCGCAAACCCGTTCAAACGAATCGAATGAGTAGCTATGAGTAAGCGATCTGTTGTCAATACATCGAACGCTCCCGCCGCCATTGGCCCCTATTCCCAGGCGATCCGCGCTGGACAGTTTCTCTTTGCATCGGGTCAGCTTGGGCTGGACCCAGCGACGGGCGAATTGCGTGTAGGGATCGAAGCCCAGACGCGCCAAGTATTGGCCAATCTGCAGGCCGTACTGGCTGAAGCCGGGGCCAGTCTATCCAATGTCGTCAAGGCGACGATTTTTCTGGCCGATCTGGCACATTTTGCCACGGTCAACCAGCTTTACGGCGAGGTCTTTGATCACGAACCGCCGGCGCGCAGCACGATTCAGGTCGCCGCGTTGCCCAAGGGCGGGCTGGTCGAGATTGAGGTGATTGCGCTCATCGGTGATTAAGGACAGAGAGGCGCAAACCTGCCGGCAGTTGCGTAGGACGATTTGTCAAATTCCCTCCTACATAGTGCCGTATCGTAAATGCTGGCCTGTTGTGCCCAGGTGAACGAGCAGTGCACTTCGCACCGGTAAACCTGGCTGAGGGTTGTGACACGTAAGTATTGATCACCGATCGGGTGGTCTGGTCTAATTCTGTTTTTGGAGGATTGTATAGCTGTATGAATGAAGTTCGATCAATGGGAAACGGTGTGTACGGCTGGGCCAGCGGTGTGGACTACGCAAATCACCCGATGGCGGCACTGTTGGACGAGATCGATGGTTCCTTGCAGGAACCGGTGACCGGAGAAATCCGTAACGGGATCATCGTCGATATGCGCCCCAACGAGGTGCTCGTGGACATCGGCTTCAAGTCGGAAGGCGTGGTCTCGGGCCGCGAACTTGAGCGGGTTGGCGACACACTCGAGTCGCTCAATATCGGCGACGAGGTGCCGGTCTTTGTGATCCGCGAAGACCGTGACGGCAACGTCATGTTGAGCATCAGCCGCGCGCTCGCTGAGAAGGACTGGGAACGCGCCGAGGATCTCATGCGCAGCCAGGACATCTTTGAATGCCCGGTCGACTCATTCAATCGTGGGGGAGTGATCGTGCGCATGGGGCAGGTACGCGGTTTTGTGCCGGCCAGTCAGTTGACCAGTGCAGTTCCCTCGAATGGCGAGGACGACGACGCTCGCTATGCAACGCTGCGGGGAGAGGTGCTGAAGCTGAAGGTCATCGATATCGACCGCAAGCGCAACCGCCTGATTCTCTCTGAGCGTCTGGCGATGCGCGAGTGGCGCCGCCAGCAAAAGGATCAGTTGCTCGAAACGTTGCGCGAAGGCGCCATTATGGAGGGTGTCATTAGTAGCGTTGCGGACTTTGGCGCCTTCGTCGATCTGGGCGGGGCTGATGGTCTGATCCACCTGAGTGAGCTGAGCTGGAACCGCGTCAATCACCCGAACGAGGTTGTCAAGGTGGGTGCAACGGTCAAGGTGCTGATTCGTGCCAGAGGTGCGAATGCTACC
>CAIRNL010000550.1 GCA_903879975.1 uncultured Chloroflexota bacterium
AGTTCGGCTACGCTGGGATTCATGCTCTGGCCGCCCTGTACCAGGCCCTGCGCGCCCAGATGGGCGAAGATTTCGGCAAAACCCGGCCCCGGGGTCACAGCGACGACGCCAATCGTCGCCTCGTCGAGCACGGGTGGAATCGTCGCCTCGACGGCTGGGGACTGAGGAGTCGCCGATTCATGGCGCCCGCGCATGGCCAGCGCCATGTCATCCATGTTTTCCACGACTACATCGGTGATAAATCCGGTGGCGACGCCGTAGGAGAGGGGAACGCCAGGATCGAAGACGTGCACGTGTACCTTGACCAGATGCTCGTCGCCCTCCACCAGTGGGCAATCCCCCATGGCAGCAATGTCAGCAGCAATGGCGTGCACAGGCCTGTTGGGCTGCTCGATGAGGAACTGCACGTCGAAGCCCCACTCGATTGCAGGGAGCACACGCTGTCCTTTGCGCTCTGTCTGCTCGTACCGTCCCTCGTCCGCTGGGATGTTGGCGCCGCGCGCCGGCACGTGTTGGCCCGTCAACGCGCGGTGCATTCCCTCGAACACGAAATAGAGCCCCTTGCCGCCCGAATCGACGACGCCGGCTTGCTTGAGCACGGGCAGTTGTTCCGGCGTGCGCAGCACTGACTCGTTGGCGGCCGCAACGATGTGTGCCAGCATATCGCGGATATCGCGCGTCTTGTGCGCCGCCGATTCCGCCGCAACTCCGATTTCGCGCGCCACAGTGAGGATGGTGCCCTCGACGGGCGCCGGAACTGCGTTGTACGCAGCTTCCCCCGCGTCGCGCAGCGCCTGCGCCAGGTCATGCGTCGTCAGGGTAACCTTTTCGCGCAGGCTCTGGCTGAAGCCCTGCAAGATCTGCCCCAGGATCACGCCCGAATTGCCGCGCGATCCATGGTGTGCACCCTCGGCAGCCGCTTCGGCTACGGCACCCACTGTGGCACTGTGCCGGGTGGCAATGTTGCTCCATGCTGACTTGATGGTGAGCAGCATGTTCGTTCCGGTGTCGCCGTCCGGCACCGGAAAAACATTGAGCCGGTTGACCAGCTCATAATTCTGAGCCAGCCACTCGTAGGCGGCCTGGAAAAGCGACTGCAGGTCACGCGCATCCAACGTTGTCACCGGCTGATCCTGCGGATACTTCTCGCTCAAGTCCACGATAGGCTCGGTCTCCGCTGGCACGGGCCTTGCTTGCTCACCACTCGGTGAAGTCAGTTCGAGATCCATAACAGACCCCCTCCGGGCTGTGTACCTGCCCACCTTCCAGCCACGGCATCGCTGCCGGCAGACGTTTCGGAAGAACCGATGTTCTTGCTATGAGATAACACCAGGAGTGACCAAACGATTCCATTTTCGACAAATTCAGACGAATTGCAAATACATCGAAAACAGGCGAGGAGTGCACGAAAGGTACGTCGAATTTGTGCTACTTTTTTTGACAGCCCCGAACACCTGTGTTATTCTCTGTCTGTTAAAAAGATATTATCACCCGTCTTGTCGGTTCCATTCGTTCTGACAGCTGGGTTTCGTAGCAATGGAGGATAGCAGTCATGGCCAAGTGTCAGCAGTGCGGCAAAGGTCCGCAGTACGGCAACAACCGACCGTGGTCTAAGAAGGCCACTCGCCGCCGCTGGGATATCAATATCCAGAAAGTGACGGTGATGGAAGGCAGCAAGGGTGTGTCCAAGCGCCTCTGCACTACCTGCCTCAAGACCGCCACCAAGGCCTGAGCAAAGCTACGCGCGTGGGGGCAAACCCCACGAAACAAGCATATCTGTCGAAGTTGACAGCGCCGATCTCATACCGAGATCGGCGCTGTTTTGGATGCAGTGCTGGCGACGTTCTCACCAACAATCCACTCCTCACACCGCCGCCCCCCGACGTGATCTCACCCAGGTTAGGCTGCATTTCTCCACAGATCTCCGTCTCTCCATCCTGCTGTGTCAAGAGGTGCGATTCTGGGCGTCCCGCGACTGCCGTAGCTGCCCGCAGCCGGCGTTGATCTCGATGCCGCGGCGCAGGCGCACCGTGGTTGGAATGCCGGCTGCCCGCAGAATCTGGGCGAAGTGCTCGGTGTCCTCGTCGCTTGTCGGTTGAAAGGGGCTATCGGGGATCGGATTGAGCGGGATGAGATTGACGTGGCAGAGGATGCCTTGCAGCTTCGCAGCCAGTTCCTGTGCCAGTCCCGGCGAGTCGTTGATGCCGCACATCAGCGCATATTCAAAGGTGACGCGGCGGTGGGTCTTCACTACATACCGGCGCACCGCTTCTAGCACTGCGTCGACGGAATACCCCTTGTTGACCGGCACCAGGCTGGTGCGCAGGCTGTCGTTGGGCGCGTGCAGGCTAACAGCCAGCCCGATCTGCAGCCCCTCGTCCGCCATACGATCGATCATGGGCGCCAGGCCCACGGTACTCAAGGTGATGTGCCGCGCACCCAGGCCAAAGGCACTGTTGTCGGTGATGCGGCGCAGGGCCGTCCAGACGTTGGCGTAGTTGTGCAGCGGCTCGCCCATACCCATGAGCACGATATTGGTCACCTGCGTGGGACGTTCGACGTTGCTGTCAGGGAGCAGGGATGGATCGGCCAGATAGCGGGCAAAGTAGAGCACCTGCGCAACGATCTCGCCGGACGTCAGGTTGCGGGCCAGCCCACCTTGCGCCGTGGCACAAAAGGTGCAGCCCATGGCGCAGCCGGCCTGGCTGGAGATGCAGAGCGTGCGCCGCTGGTCATAGAGCATGAGCACAGCCTCGATGGTCTGGCCGTCGTGCAATTGGAAGAGGCACTTGATCGTGTCGCGATCGGCGGAGACGACTTCGGTGGCAAGCGTCAGCGATGCGACGGTGGCGACCTCGGCCAGCCGGGAGCGCAGAGTTTTGGGCAGGTCGGTCATCGACTCGAAGTCGCCGGCATAGCGCTGGTAGATCCACTCCCAGATCTGGCGGGCGCGGAACTTCGCTTCCCCCAGCTCGGCCAGAAAATCGGCGAGCTGCTGCTCGTCCATGTCGAGCAACGAGCGCTTTGCCTGGCGCTCGTCAGGGAACGTGATGAATGTCTTGATGGTCACTTGCGTGCCTCCGGCTGCGCTTCGAGCAGCACCAGCAGTTTCTGCACAACTTCTTCCAACGTACCGGCCGGCAAGTTGCCAGCCAACTCAGCATTGCGCGCCCGCCAGTCGAGGCTCTTCACCTGGTCCGCCAGCACCACACCGCTGACCGGCAATCCTGCCGGCACAGCCACCTCAAACGGGTAGCCTTTGACCTGGCTGGTGATGGGGCAGAGCAAGGCGAGCCCGACCTTGCCGTTATACGCGGCTGGTGATAATACCAGCGCCGGTCGTCGGCCCGCCTGTTCGTGACCAGCCTGCGGTGTGAAGGTGAGCCAGATGAGGTCGCCGCAATCAGGTACGTAGGCAGATTTTACCATGCTTCATTCCCCGCTGCCGGGCCGGTGTCGACCTCGCCGTGCAAGTTTGCCGGTGTGATGCCTTCCAGCAATCCTTCCAGGGTCCAGCCAGCTGCGACCACGGGCGTGACGACAATCTGGCCTTCGACCAGCGTGATCTCGACCAGCGAGTCATTCTCCAGTTGCGCTTCGTTGGCGAATGCACGCGGAATGCGCAAGGCCAGGCTGTTGCCCCATTTCTGAACTTTGGCAAGCATTGTGTCTACCCCCGCCCCCCCCATTAAAAAGATGTATCTACAAAAAAGATACACCAGACCGTCGTGTGGAGCAAATCTTTGGCGCTTGCAGGCATGACCTTTCCCACCTACAATCGAGATCAACATACGTTCTACAGACTATCTTGGGAGTAACCTGCCATGACGACCCTGACCGACTACATGCCCGACGAACAACAACTACTGTTGCGCAGCCTGCAAGCCGCGGCTGTGGCCGTTTCCGCCGCCAGCCTGGGCCGCAAGACCGAGACGGTGAGCGAAGGCTTTGCTGCGGCGAGCTTCATCACGGAACGCAGTCAGGCGACTGTCGACAACACGCTCATCACCTCGATCCAGTTCGCGCTGGACGAGCGCGCCAAACGCAATCAGCCATTTCCCAGCTTCGAGAAGGCGGCGATGGCCCCCGGCGCCGAGGATGACGCCATGGAGTCGCTACGCCAGGTGACTGCGCTCCTTGCCGAGAAATCGACGCCGGACGAGGCGCACGGGTTCAAGACCTGGCTGATGGAGATCGCCCAACGTACGGCCGCGGCCGGCAAAGAGGGGGGCAACTTCTTCGGCCGCGGCGCGGTGCAGATCAACGATGCCGAGCGGGCCGCGCTGGCGCAGATCGGGCAGGTGCTGGGTGTGGCGATCGACGGGCCAATAGCATAGTGCTAGCCGGGTGATGAACCGGCTGACTCCACAGACAGCCGGCATGTTGTCAGAAGAGTGCGCCCACGATGAAAACGACGATGAACACGAGGATCATCGCTCCCAGCACCGTCGAATAGTTCTTCGGCTCGATCTGCCCGGCCTTGTCCATCTTGCAAACCAACGGGAAGAGCCGCCAGTAGAAGGACGACGTCGCAATGGCAAGTGCAAGCAGGCTCATGCGTTGCAACTGTTCGTCTCCGTATAGCACGATGACCGCTAGCAGCAGAAGAACGATCAACTTTGCGCCCGCTACCCAGTAGACAAGGTAGCGCACAAATTCATGGATCTCTGGATACCCCTTTGACGCTTCCCACGCTGTGAAGACGCCGACGGCGTTTGCGTACTTCGATCCCGGCGCAAAGTAGAGCGCCATGACATTGGAGAACTCGAGCAGTATGAATGCGGCAATAACGATCTCGATCAGCGACACGCGGCATTCCTCGCAAATTGAGCCATGGCAGATTGTGCCGGTAGGGCCGCCGAATACTCATGCGGGCCTACCGCTTGGGCGTCACGTCCTGAAAGGTGAATTCTCCCTTGTCCAGCGCATAGGCCGCTTCGTCGCCCGCGTCGAAGTCGATCCGGTTTAGGTCGACGCGTTTGACGGTGCTGTCGCGCATCGTCTTATAGTAAAACATCCGGCTTGCCAGGTCCGAGACCGCCGTCCACTGCGTGGCGCTGGGGATGGTGGGGATCTCGTGGCGCTCGCGGTCGCCGAACTCGACGCCAATTGGGATGTCGAAGTTGTCCAGAATGTGGAACGCTTGCGAGACGGCGTCGAGCGAGGTGGCGAGCGGTGGCGCGGTGCTGCGGAAGAAGGCCGCGCGCACGAAACGTGAGGGCGGCGAGAAGTCGCCCGGAAGGCACCACGCGGCCGTGCCGCTGCCGAAGGAGGTCAGACGCACGTCGCCCACCGCGCGCGGCGCAGCGGTGCCCGGTTGCACGTTGATGTAGTTGTTCAGGTTCAGCACCTGCCACGGGAAGTGCGGCGAATTGCTGAGCACGCCCACGTGATTCTCGTAGATGTGCACCTCTCCCTGATCGATGATCTCGATGACGATGCTGCCGCCCGCCTTGTCCGTGACGCGCCAGTGCGCGGTGGGCGAATGCCGCTGCGCGTCTGACCCAAACGCAATCAGGGATCCTACTCACTCGTGTGGCACGGCTTTCCCCGATACGCAGCGGGTAGCCACGGCGAGAGCAACACCGATTGTCAATTTGCACACTATCGCATGCAAAATGACATTGAGCGCCTATACCTTCAATCACTCAATCCGCTCAATCTCCAATCTCTACTCTCCAATCTCTACTCTCCAATCTCTACTCTCCAATCTCTACTCTCCAATCTCTACTCTCCAATCTCTACTCCGTCACCGTAAACAGCGCTCCGCCACTCCGCCCCCACACCTCCGGGAAGTACATCATCTCCCCGTGCACCGGCAACACGCGGAACTCGCCGGGCAGCGACGCGCGCACCTGGAAGGTGTACTCGTAGGTGCCGGACGGCAGGTAGGTGGCGAAGAGCGTCACCTGGTCGTCGCGATAGTCGGTGAAGCTCGGCGTCCAGTCGTACCAGCCGCCCTGCGCCGTGTTGACCGGCTTGAGTTCCGGCTGGCCGTAGGTGAAGTCGGGCGTCACCGCCGACAGGTTCGGGTCCACCGGCTCCGTGCCGGCCGGGATCGGCGTCTCCACTATCAGGTGATAGAGGTCCGTCGGCGCCACGATCGTCACGGTGACGCTGATGATGTCGCCCACCGACGCGCTGCTTACCGGGCCGGCCGCACTGGAAAAGCGCCGGTCGACGACGAGGCCCCGCTCCAGCGGCTGCACCGCCAGCGCGTCGAGGTTGTAGGCCAGATAGGTCGTGTAGTAGAGCTGGCCGCTCTCGTTGTCACGGGCGATGCGCAGGTAGTTGGCCTGGCCGCGTACTAGCTCGGTGATGGCCGCCCGCAGCGTCGTTGAGTCCATGATGTTCGTGCTGTCGAAAGCGCCGCTGCCCAGTTCGACGTCGTTGAGCGTCGCCTGCCAGGCGTAGTTGGCCTCCAACTCGCCCGTCTGCTTCATCCAGTCGGTCAGGGCGATGATGCTCCAGGCGTTCTCCTGTGTGGTGTCCCAGCGGCCAGCCGTGCGCGCACTCATGAGCCAGCGCACGACGTTCGGCAGGAGCGCTTCGTCGGGCCGAATCTGCGTGAACGCGCCCAACACGATGGCCGTCGTGCGCGTGTCGCTGCCGAGCAATGTGTAGTCGACGGTCGCCTCACTCCACGACACGCCCGCTGCCGTCAGGTTCGCCGCGCCGGCGAGATCGTCCATCAGCGTCTGCACGCGCGGGTCGGTCGCGTCCATTTCGTGCAGGGCCATGGCCAGGAAGGCCTGGCCGTAGTAGGCCAGCCGCTCGCGCCCGTCGTAGAGCGTGCTCATACGGCCGCTGTCGCCTCGCCCCGCGCCTGCCAGCACATAGTGGATGAAGGCCATCTCATTCAACTGCCAGTCGTTGGTCACATCGGACGGCGCCACGAACGTACTGCTCAGATAGTCGGCGGCGCGGTTGCGGCTGTCCGGCGACACGGGATAGCCCAGCGTGTCAGCGCTGCTGAGTCCCCACAGCACGTAGGCGGTGATGAAGGGCGTGCTCTCCTGCTGCGGCCAGTAGCCCCAGCCGCCGTCAGGGTTCTGGCGGCTGATCAGCTGCTGCACGCCGATGCCAAGCTGATAGCTCAGCTGGCCCTCCAGCGCCGGATCGCTGATATTCAGCTCGTTGAGCGCCCGTACCGTGAAGAGGTTGGGCAGGAAGCGGCTGACCGTCTGCTCATTGCACTCGTACGGGTAGTGCCGCAGGAAGCCAAGTCCCTCCAATATGCCGGCGCCTAGGCTTGGGTCGAGCGTGACGCTCAGCTCGCCATCGTCGGTCGCACTTTGCGGCACGTAGATCGCTTCGGTCACGCCGCCCGCGGGTACGACCCCGCTGGTGCCCACCGTTTCGGGCGTCTGGTAGCGCATGACTGGGATCTGCATGCGGATACCGTCGGATAGCTCGCCGGCGACCGCAGTCATTGTCACGACAACGGACGACGCAGCCGAGTCGACTGCAATCGGGAAGTTGAACTGGGCGAACAGCCCTGGATCGAGCGCGTCGAACAGTTCCTCGCCGCTGGCCCCTTGGCCCTCGATTTCCGCGCCGCTGATCTCAATGGCAAATGTGCCACCCTCCGTCGCTTCTTTCGACCCGTTGAGCGTGATGCCGCCGATGACGGCCCGGTCGCCTGCGGTGAAGAAGCGCGGCAGGATCGGGCGCACCTGCAGCTCCTGGCTGGCCACGATGTCGCTGATCGCCTCGCCGACGCGCGTATCGGGCGTGACTGCCTTGGCCGTCAACGTCCAGGTGGTCAGGTTGTCGGGCAGCTGGACGCTGAACTCGATGACGCCGTTCTCGTCGCTGACCGCGTCGGCACGCCAGAAGGCCGTGTCGGCTAGGTTCTCGCGCACTTCGGGGCCGCCCTCGCCCCCGCCGCCGCCACCACCCTTGCCACCTTCGCTCAGCTGCTGGCTGACGCGATCCTTGTTGATGACGATGAGCGAACCTGTATTCACGCCCAGCGGCCGCTCGTAGTAGAAGATGTCGACCAGGTTTTGTTGGGTGCCGTAGCTGCCTGCCAGGACCAGCACGGCCTTGTCGACCAGCGCCAGGCTCGTCTCGGCACCGGCCACGGGCTTTCCCTCGTTGTCACGCACCGTCAGCGTGTAGGTCACGGTGTCACCCGGCCGCACCGTATCGGCGGAAGGCCGCACGTCGATGGTCAATTCCTTCGGCGCAGTGTCCACGGCCAGCTTTCCATAGCCGACGCGCGTGGCGGGAATGGGGTTGGTTTCGTCGATGCCTTTGACGATGACCACGCCCACGAAGATGTTGGGAATGTGCGCTGCACTCACTGGCACTTCGATGGTCTCGCTGCTCCCCGTGAACTCTACGACGCGCGCCTCGATGACGCCGTTGCGTTCTAACGTGACCAGCGCCTTCACCGCTCCGGTGAAGGGATTCGGCACGAGAATCTTGGCTGTCTCGCCCGGCGTGTAGAGTTTTTTATCGGCAACCAGCTCAATGCGGTCGTTATTGTTCTGCGGCCAGGCCACATACTCGCCGGCGCCCGCTGCGTAAAGCAAGGCCGCGCTGCGGATGACGTTGCCGAGTGTGTCGTCGCCCGTGGCCGTCACCTGGTACTGGCCGCTCTTCTCCGGTGTGAAGTCGATTGTGGCCATGCCGCGGTCGTTGGTCGTCACTGTCGTCGTGTAGACCGGTGTGCGTTCGGCTGACGACTTCCAGTAATAGGTGCCATTCTCGGCCTGCTCGTAGACGCTGCTCCACGTATATTCGTAGATTACGACGTCCAGGTCGGCGCCGGCGTACATTGTTCCGTCCAGCCGCACGGTCACTGCGTCCACGGCCACCGGGCTGTCGGCTTCTGCCACATAGCTCGCCGGACTCAGGCCGATGTAGTACTCACCGCGATGGACGGGGAAACTCGTGGTGTTGTAAATTGCCTGGTGGGTTGCTCCGCTGATCGTGATATCCAGGTTCCACATTTGGCTGGCGATGGTGCTGCCCAGGTCAGCCGGCACTGCGAAGACAAAAGCGCCGTCGGCGTCGGTCGTACCGCGCCCTTCCTGTACCAGACCCTGGTAGGCATCGTAGGGATTGTACGCCGCCTGCTCAGGGTCGAAGGGGTCGAAGCTGTAGTAGCGCCCGGCCGGTGCATCCGTCCAGTTGAAGGTGTGGCTGTAGCCGGTGATACGCCACTCGACTGGCGCATTCGCCAGCGCACCGCCGCTGAAGTAGTCGGCCTGTACAGTCACCGTGACTGTCTCGCCCTGAATGTACTCAGCTTTGTCAGTCGCCACCGTGACCTGGAACTCTGGCTTGCGGTAGGACGCTACCTGGAAATAGCCGCTCGTTGAGTAGTAGGACTCGCTGTCGCGCGGCACGTCGGCGTTGAGGCTGTAGTAGCCGGTCAACGCATCGGGCGCCAGCATGAACTCGCCGTTGACGGTGCCGTTCTCGTTGATCGGGTAACTGCCTGTGAAGACCAGGTTGCCCATCCCATCGTTGATCTTGATGATCACCTCCTGTCCTGCCGGCGGCAGCGTCCAGGCATCCCCCTTCAAGGTGCGCACGATACCCTTCCAGGACACGGCCTGCCCTGGCCGGTAGATCGGCCGCTCGGTGTAGAGGGTCATCAGAATCTGGTCATAGGAGCCGCCGCTGCTGAGATTGAACTGCCACGGCTGAATGCCTTCGGCCCAATCCGACGACACGATGGCGAAGTTTGTATCGCCTGGTTCGCCCGTGTAGGCGAAGTAGGGCGTCCACTGATCCTGGCTTGTCAGGCCGAGGTCGGCCATCGCCACGCCGTCGTCATCTGTCTGCGCCTGGACAATCTCTGCTCCTGTGCGGGTGAAGGCGATCGCTGCGTCTGCTATGGGTTGACCTGTCGCTAGGTCGGTGAGCCAGGCCAGGCTCTGCCCCTGCGCCGCGCGCTTGAAGGTCAGGTTATTGTTGCTCAAAATCAGCACGGCGCGCTGCACGGGCGAGCGCTCATCCTGCTGAATCGCGGCGGTAGGATCACGCACTTCCAGCAGGTAGATGCCCGGCGGCAGCGCTTCTTCGGCGCCACCGTTGCTCTGCACTGCGCTCAGCCGGATACCCTGTGTCTCGATGACGTTGGGGTCACCCTCAGTCGTGTAGGCGCGCTCCCATAGCAGATTCTGTGCCTGATCCGGCACGACATAGCTCTCCCACACGGACCACTGATTTTCGCCTGCCAGTTGGAAGAGATCGTTCAGCGGCAGGCGATAGAGCCTGGCGTTGATCGTCGGGACGTTGCGGTAGTGCACCCCGACGACCGGATTGGCGGATGCGCTGTAGTGCGTAAAGCGATCCAGGTCGATTTGCAGCAGGGGCGGATAGTCGCCGGTCGTGAAGCGGAGCACATACTCTTCGGGCAGCGTGTTGCCGTACGGGTCAGCCACATTGCTGCCGATCGTCACGGTGTACGTTGTGTTCGGCTGCTTGTACCAGTTGAGCATCAGATGCGTGCTGAAGCCGAAGGGCAGCTGCGTCTGCACCTGGTCCATGGCGCCGTTGGTCAGATCGTACAGGTCCGTGTAGGTGTAGCTCACGACCTGCGTGCCGGTCAGCACCGTTTCGATCGTGATGGCGTTGAATAGCATCGTCTCGCTCACCGGCGCCGTGAAGCGCACGCGCAGCTCATTCTCCGGGTTGACGCCCTCGGCGCCGGGCAGAATCGACGTCTGGTCGATTTCCGGCTGCGGCGACACAGTGAATGTGCTGCTCCACACCTCGCGCAGCGTGCCTTGCTGGCTTGCGGCCTGCGCGCTGGCTGCCACGTCGATGGTGAAAGAAGCGCCGAAGGGCAGCGGCGACGCAGCTGTGAAGGTCATCACGCTGCTGGTGTCATTCCAGGTAAAGCTTCCCTCCACCGACGGGATATCCTCGTTCCATACTGTGAGGGCATCCTGCGTGCTGGCTCGGTCCATCGGCTGACTGAAGGATACGACGACCGGCGCATCTGGCGGAACCAGGATGCCCGCCGGCGCAGCGCCCAGCACAATGGGCGCCGACGTCGTGAAGCGGAATGTGTAGGGATCGCTCATGGCGCCGCCGTCGACCGCGCGCATCGGCGCCACCGTGACGTTGAAGAGGGTCGCCGCAGCCAGAGGGGCCGCCGGCACGAACTGGTAGACACTCGTGCTGATCCACTGGCCCTGTCCTTCGAAAAAGGGATCGAACTCCAGCGGTTGCGGCAGGCCGGCCTGTTCCTCGCTGCCGGTCAGCGGCACGACGGGCCGGTTGAAAATGACAGTGATTGGGGTGCTGGGATCGACGTCTGCGGCGCCGTCCGACGGCTGTGTGTTGGCGACGCCCTGCGGCCCCATGCTCTGCAACGTGATCCCTAGCGGACCAGCGATGGCGGTACCGCTGGCAGCCGTCGCCTCGCGAAAGCTGAAACGGTAGCGTGTGTTGGCCTCGGGCATGCCGGCCGGCACAAAAAGCACCTGCGCCCCAGTGACTGTCGTCTCGCCCGCCAACGCCGGCGACACCGTGAGTTGTGCGGACGCCATGGGCTGGTCGAAGCTGAAGGCGACGCTTCCGCCCTCCCACGCCGCCCCGTCAGGTGGCGTGCTGTCCAGCAGGACGGGCGCAGCTTCGCCCTGCCCCGCTGGCATAAGTGCAGTGGTGCCGCTGTCGCTCGCCAGCAGGGCCGGCTGAGCCGCGGGTGCGCCGACGGTAAAGAGCAGGGCAAAAATCAGAATGAGGTGAAATGATCTGAGTCGCAACCGTTGCTGCATGGAATCCTCCTCGAGAAAATGAGAGATGAGCGGGCGCTGTCTGTGCACAGTCTACTGCTATTCGATATTCAGTTGCCTGCCCGTATTCGGACCGTTGTCTGACCGCTTGCCGACTCCGCAGGCCGGATAGATATCTTGGGCTAACTGGCTGGCCGGGTCGCCAATCGCAGCACCGCTTCGCTATGGATTTACGCCAGAGAGTAGCTGCCCCACTGGAAACTCGTCAACCCGAACCACCGACTCGCTCGAACGGATCGTCGGCGCACCCCCTGTCACTTCACCTTCCAGCCAGAAGCGATGCTCGCCGCGCGTGAGGGGCCACCAGCTTTCCAGCCGCGCGCCGTTTTGCACGCTCTCGATGACCTCGCCGTTCACCACCAGGCGAAGTTCGGCCCAGAGCCGGCCATCCGTTGCCAGTCCCGTGACCGGCAGGCGTTGGGCAGCTTGTGGCATGCCTGGATGTATCTGATAGGCCGTGTGCGCAGCCGGGCTTGTCAGCAACAGGGGCGACGCCGCACTCTCTGCCGTGGCCTGCATCATAGCCTCCACCGGATTCTCCCCAGTGGTCGGCGGTGCAAGGGTGATGCCCTGCGCCACCATCCAGTCGTGGTATTCCGGCGGCAGCACGCGGAAGACCTTTTCGCCGCGGCGGTTTGCCGGAGTCAACGATGTGGCGCGCAGCCCTGTTGCCAGATCGATGGCGATGCGCTGATACTGCGTGTCCGCCTGGGTCGGTTGCGTGCCATCGCTGAAAAGTTCCCAGCGTATGCGCGGGCACTCCGGCGAGGGCAACAGGCCGCTCGCTGCGCAGATTCGTACGTCGCTCAGCCCATCCGGTCGCGTAAAGGTGCGTGGCGTCCCGCCATGGACGAGCCGCATGATGTCGTGCCAGATCGGGCCAGCCCCGTCGACGCCGCTGACGCCAGCCATGGGCGAGTTGTCTGCATTGCCCACCCAGACGCCCACCAGCCGCTCGCTCGAGTAGCCCACGCTCCAATTATCGCGCCAGTCGGTCGTCGTCCCGGTTTTCACTGCAGCCGCAAAGGGCAGGCTGAGCACCGAGTTCGTGCCGAACGACGGCGAGCGCGCTACGTTGTCAGAGAGAATGCTGGTGACGAGGTAGGCCGTCTGTGGCGAGATAACCTGGAGACTGGGAGATGTGGAACGGGCGGTCAGCGATCGGCGCATGGGCGTGGCGGACGACGCACGCGCCACCCTCCAATCTCTCTCCTCGAATCCTTCAATCTGCAAGATCGCCTGCGGCGTCACTGTCCGTCCGTCGTCGAAGATGCCATATGCCGCGGTCAATTCGAGCAACCGCACGTCGCCGCCGCCCAGTGTCAGCGCAAGGCCATAGCGGCCGGTGAAGGTCTGGATGCCGGCCTGGCTGGCGAGCGCACGCAGCGTCTCGACGCCGATGCGCTCCAGCACTTCCACGGCTGGGATGTTGTAGCTGTTGGCCAGCGCGTCGCGCACGCTCACCGGGCCGTGATACTGCCGGTCATAGTTTTGCGGCTGATATGCAGCTAGCGCGCCGTCGGCGTTTTCCACGCTGAATGTCGTGGGCAGATCGCGCAAGATCGACGCTGCAGTCAGCGGTGGCTGGCCGGCGCGCCTGCTCCACGTTGGGTCGAGAGCGGCGGCGTAGGTGAAGGGCTTGATGGCACTGCCTGGCTGGCGCGTTGCCAACGCAGCATTGACATTGCCGCTGATCGACGTGCTGAAGTAGTCAGGGCTGCCGATCATGCTCAGAATTTCGCCTGTGTGGCTGTCGAGCACCACAGCTGCGGCGTTGTCCACGCGGCGGTCACGCGCCGCTGGGTCGGTGCACGCACGCTCACCGCTGCAGGTCAGCCAGGACAAGCGCCGTGCTACGATCGCCTCGCTGCGGCGCTGCAAGTCCAGGTCGAGCGTGGTGTAGACGCGCAGCCCGCCGGCCCGTAGCCGTTCAGGTCCCACCTGCTGCATCAGCAGCTCCTGTACATACATGACAAAGTGGGGCGCCTCGATGCTGAAGAGGCGCGAGCGGTATTGCAACGGCTCACGACCTATCTCCTCGACCTGTGCCTCGTCCAGATAACCGGCATCCTTCATCAGCCGCAACACTGTCAACTGCCGCCCCTTGGCTGCTTCAGGATCGAGCAGCGGGTTGTAGCCCGAAGGATACTGCACAAGCCCAGCCAGCAGGGCGCACTCGGCGATGCTCAATTGAGGAGCCGGCTTTGCGAAAAAAATTTGCGCTGCTGACTCTAATCCGAATGCAAAATTGCCGTAATAGGTCTGGTTCAGGTAGAGGGACAGCAGTTCGTCCTTGCTGTACTGGCGTTCGAGTTGCCAGGCTAGGTATGCCTCACGCAGTTTGCGCCGGTAGCTGGTTTGATAGCGTTCGTCCGCTCCCATGAGCAGATTGCGTGCCAACTGCTGGGTCAGCGTGCTGGCACCCGACGAAATGCCGCCGCTGCTCAGATTCTGCCAGATTGCACGCGCGATCGCCAGTGGATCCACGCCGGGGTGCAGAAAGAAGCGACTGTCTTCGGTCGCAAGGGTCGCTTGCACGCAGGCCTGGGGAATGTTGCCCAGATCAAGGTCGATCTGCTTGCCGGCGTCGGCGTCGATCCATTCGTAGAGCAGCTTGCCGTTCCGGTCGAGGATCTGTGTCGTCGGATGGGTGGCGCGCAGCTGTGCAGCGCTGACCGATGGCAGGTCAGTGAAGAGCCAGCCATAGGCGCCCGCAGCGGCCACCGCCACCAGCGCCATCGTGCAGGCCAACGCACGGCCAAGCGGGCGTTTCCACCTCGTAAATGCATCCATCTTCTCTATCATACCTACGTTCGGTAACGGTCGACAAGAGGAGAATGTTCCAAATCTGGGGGCTTTTCCCCACGCCTACCCACTGCCTGCTGCGCAGAAGACCTCATCCCGTAGTCGACTGTACCCAACGCATGTGCTGCTGCTGCCTGCCGGTATTGCCCAGACGGCTACGGCAAAGACCGCATGCCAACGATGCGGCTGCAAGATGGGGCGCTTCCCGCATGCGGGGACAGGATGCCTGGTGCTACTGTAAAAGCGAACAGCAATGAAGTGGCGGCGTCGGCCGCATTGCGTAGCGAAACCAGGAGGAGGACAAGATGACTCTCTACGAATTCAGCCTCATCGCCCTTGCGTTGGCCGTGCTTGCCGGCACGCGGTTTGGTATCCCGGCACTGATCATGTGGCTATTGAACCAGGCGGGCCACCGCTACTCCCGTGCGTGAGCCAGGTCAGATTCATTGCACACAAACAACAGCGGAGGAGGGGTGAACCATGGTTCCAATTCAGCAGGTACGGAGGGGGCGCTGCGGGATGGTTGCACTGCTGCTGGCGTTGCTGCTCTGCCTGGCTGTGGCCTCTGGCGCTTCTGCTCAGGCAGATGAAGTAGGCTGTGGCTGCCACACTCCTGAAAAATCCACATGGGAGATGTCGACCCACGGGCAGATAAAGGCCAACGGCGAACCCGTTGCAGCCTGTGAAACATGCCACGGCGTCTACACGCGCGGCCATCCTACGCAGGATATGTTACCACTCGATACCGACTCCTCGCTGTGCATTGATTGCCACGAAGGAACGGCCCATGACTGGGAAGGCACGATTCACGCCACGGCGGGTGTCCAGTGCATCGGCTGCCATGTCGCGCACTCCCAGGACCTGCGCCTGGGCAACCAGGCACAGTGCGAAAGCTGCCATCGCAAGGCGGTGCAGGACTCGCTGCACACGGCACATTGGCTGGGTGCTGTCACCTGCACCCACTGTCATATGGCCGGGCAGAGCGCCGTCGGCGCGCAGCTTGCATCTATCGACTGGAACGCTGCACCGCCAGTGGCGCCTTCTCATGACTTCGTGACCGTGTCGGCGACGAAGTGTCTGGACTGCCATGCCAAGGAAGTGCAGCGCGTTGCAAGCGCCGCACCGGCCAACTTCACCCGGCGGCTTGACGTGATCGAGGCTGCGGCTGAAGCGCCTGTCCTGCGTGCGGATCTGGCGGAAGCCCAGCAGGCGACGCGCATGACCGTACTCTTCGTTCCGATGAGCCTGGGATTCGGCGTCAGCATCGGCGGCGTGTTGGGCATTGTCTTCGTGATGGTTGCCGCAGGCTGGGGCCGACGCAAAGGAGGCAAGTGATGGCACGTACCCATTCCTCTACCGCGCAAGGCGCCGACGTCTGCGCCGCCACGCTGAATCGTCGTGAGTTCGTGCGGCGCGCCGGCATGGGTGTCGCCGCAGCTGCGACGTGCGCGCTGCTCGTTGATCGCACGCCGGCAGCGGCAGCGACGGCCGGGCCAGATGACGAGGCCGCCGGCATCCTCATCGACCTGACGCGCTGCACGGGCTGCAACTCCTGTGCGCTGGCCTGCAAAGTGGCCAACTATATGCCCAATCCGGAGACACCGCCCCAGGAACTCAGCAGCAGCGCGCTCAGCTATGTCTCGTTGGAGCAAGATGCCAGCGGCGCATCGTTCCACGTCAAGCGCCAGTGCATGCATTGCCTGCACCCAGCCTGTGTGTCTGCATGTACGGTGGGCGCGTTGCGCAAGAGCGCAGAGGGTGCGGTCGTCTATGATTCGGACAAGTGCATTGGCTGCCGCTACTGCCAGTATGCGTGTCCTTTTGGCGTGCCGACCTACGATTGGGACAACCCCCTGGGCTTGATCCATAAGTGCCAGATGTGTTTCCAGCGCACTGCACATGGCGAGGAACCCGCTTGCATTGCTGCCTGTCCGAACGGCGCGCTGCGTTTTGGCAGGCGTGGCGATCTGCTCGTCCAGGCGCGGGCACGCATCCGCACGCAGCCTGAACGCTACGCGGATCACATCTACGGCGAACACGAGGCTGGCGGTACGTCGGTGCTCTATCTCTCGCCGGTGCCCTTCGATCAATTGCGCTTCCCGGTACTCTCCGATCGTACTGTCTCGCATGACGCCGAGGCGGTGATGAAGATGACGCCGGCAGTAGCCCTCACCGTAGCATCGTTGGCGACCGGTTTGCATCTCATGCTGCGCCGCTGCCATCAGCACGATGCCACGCAGAGCGAGTGCTCCAACGACGAGGAGGTATGAGCCATGACAATTCGAGCGGCTGCCTGGCAGGCTGTTGAGGCTCCACTCGCGGAAAGCCTGCCTGCCGTCAAATGGATCGACATCATCATGGGGGTGCTCGGCTGCCTGACGCTGGCCGGTGTCGTGGCAGGTGTGGGCCGGCTGTTGATTGGCCTCGGTCCGACCACTGGCTTGAACGATCTCTTCTCCTGGGGAATCTGGATCGGCTTTGACTTTGGCCTGATCGCTTTTGCTGGCGCCGGCTTCACCGTAGCCGCAGCCGTGCATATCTTCCACTTGGAACGCTTTCGCGCTGCGCTGTGGCCGGCCATCCTGGCTGGATTCATGGGGTATACAGCCGTGTTGGCATTGCTCGTGCTCGACCTGGGCCGGCCCGACCGCTTCTATCACTTCATGATCTATTGGAACCTGCACTCGCCACTTTTCGAGATCAGCTGCTGCGTGCTGCTCTACACGACAGTGCTCGTCATAGAGGTCAGCCCACATTTTCTGACGCGGCTACCGTGGCGATGGACAGGAACCCTGATCAAAGTCATTCAGCGTTTCATGCTGCCGGTGACTCTCATTGGTGTCACTTTATCGACGCTCCACCAGTCGACGTTGGGCACGCTCTATCTGAATATGCCGCAACGGCTGCACCCGCTGTGGTATACACCTCTGCTGCCACCGTTCTTCTACGTCTCGTCGATCATGGCTGGTTTGAGTATGGGGGGGCTTGCCTATCGCCTGGCCACGCGTGTGCTCGGCCGCCGCGAGGATGCACAGCTGGTGCGCAGTCTGTCGTCAGCCGCAGTTGCCATCGCCGTCTTCTACGGCGTCGTCAAGCTGGCTGAACTGGGGGCGGCTGGCGAGCTTGCGTTGCTTTGGACGGCGCCTGCTCCGGGCGTACTGTGGCTTGCCGAACTGGCCATCGGTGTGGCTGTGCCGGCGTTGCTGTGGGGGGTCCCGCGTGTGCGGCGGTCGAATCCCGTGCAGTGGCTGCTGCCTATCCTGATCCTGGCAGGCGTGCTGATGAATCGGTTCGACGCAACGCTCTACGGCCAGGTCGTTCCGGCGATGGCAGCTTCTTATTCGCCACACCTGTTGGAATGGATTTCAACGATCGGCATCCTTGCCGCAGCCCTGCTGGCGTGGCTGGGTGGGATTCGTTTCTTTTCGGGCAGCCCGCAGGCCGGCTCGACACATTGAACAAAGCGGACGGAGGAACTTGTGAACGCCATCCTTGAAACGGTAGCGCTGACCGCCCTGTTCGTGTTGCGCTTGGGGATTCCCATCGCGGTAACCGGAATGGTTGTCTGGGCGCTGCGCCGGCTGGACGCACGCTGGCAGGATGAGGCTGCTGCGCACCAGGCGAGCCGGGCTGTTGCTGCAGGCGATCTCGCTGCCACAGCGGTCTTGTCGCCGCTTGCCGCTGAGCAGCCGTGCTGGCAACTCAACCACTGTTCGGCAGCGCAGCGGGGCCATTGCCCAGCCTGCGCTGCTCTGGACATACCATGCTGGATGGCGCGCCTGCGTGCCGATGGAAAGTTGCCGGCCCGCTGCTACGGTTGTGCACTCTTCCGCATCCGTCCACCTCTGCAGCCTGCGAACGTTTCTGCATGAACAGAATGTCACTCAGCCAGAATGAGGCCTTTTCTCATGGCAAACTTGACCAGATCGACGCGGTTGTGGAGATCGAGCTTGGTCATGATGTTCTCACGGTGGCGCTCGACCGTCTTGACGCTGATCACCAGAGCCTCCGCGATCTCACGGCTGGTGTAGCCTTCAGCGATATAGGTCAGAACTTCTGTCTCACGCGGGGTCAGGCTCGCGACGGTCTCGCCGCTGTGGGTCGTAGCTTGTTCCCCGATCTCCTTGATCAGGAAGCGCGCCAGTGTCGAGTAGAGAAAGAAATTGCCTTCAGCCACTACATGGATGGCAGAAACCAGATCGTCGGGCGCTGCACGCTTGGGGATGTAGCCCGACGCGCCGGCGTTGAGCATGGCGAAGAAGTATTGCTCATCCTCGTGCATGGTCAAGGCTAGCACCGCTGTTTCCGGGTTGTTGGCCTTGATGCGCTGTGTGGCCTCGATGCCGTTCATGTCCGGCATGGCCACGTCCATGATGACGACGTCAGGGTGTAGCTGCTGCACCGCCTCGATGGCTGCTGCACCGCCATCCACCTCGCCTACGACGACCAGGCCGGGCTCTGACTGAAAAAGCATGCGCAGCCCCGTGCGCACAATCGGGTGATCGTCCACCAGCAGCAGGCGCACTGGTTCACTCATGGTTGTTTCCCCTTTCACTGACACGGTGATTGCGCTCACGGACGAGCGGGGCCGTGACTCGGACGCGCGTTCCTCTGCCCGGCGTCGTGTCGATGCTACAACTGCCGCCCAGCAGCAGCGCCCGCTCGCGCATGCCGACGACACCCCAGCCGACCGCCGGCTGGCTGGCCAGTTGATCGGGCAGCGTGGGGTCGAAGCCGACACCATCGTCGGCGATCTCCAGTTCGACTGTGTCGTCGCCGACATGCAACCGCACTGCAACCTGCTCGGCATGCGCATGCTTGGCGATATTCGTGAGTGACTCCTGGGCAATGCGGAAGAGTACTGTGCGATAGTCGGCCGGCAGACAGTCGTCGTTGCCTTCAATCACAAGATCGACCGGGACCGCGCGGCGCCGTGCGTAGGCCTGGACATACCAGCGCAGGGCTGCACCCAGCCCCAACTCGTCCAATTGGGGTGGGCGCAGGTCACTGATGATATTTCGCAGTTCGCCCAGCGCGTTCTGGGAGGAGGTGCGCAATTCTTTTACCTGTCCAGCCAACGACGATAATTCTGGATCGCACGATGACTGGGCAAGCTGGGTTTCTACCCCGCGCAGACCCAGCCCGACCGCCGTGAGCGACTGACCGGTGGCATCGTGCAACTCGCGCGCGATGCGCTGGCGTTCGGCCTCCTGTGCACTGACAATCTGGCGCAGCAACTCGCCGAGGAGTCGTTCGTGGCGCTGTGCCTCGTCGCTGAGCAGGGCGTTCTCGATGGAGGCGCCAAGTTGCTGGGCGACGCCAGCCATGAGCGCCATCTCAGGCGCAGCCGGCCGGTACGGGATCGACGAGACGCGCACGAGTACGATGCTGCCATAGATGCTCTGGTGTGTTGTGATCGGATAGGCGATCATGGTGGTCGGCGCGCCGTAGGAGCGGCACTTGTGGTCGGGGTCTTCGACTTCGGCTGCAGCGTTGAATTCGATGACGGCGCCGTCGCGATGGCGGCACATGGCCGTCGCCTGCGCAATCGCAATCTGCCCCAACTCAACTGCCTGCCCATAGAACTGTGCTGCATCTTCCTGGAGAATGGCGGGCGTCGTCTCTGTGACCGACGACGCGAAACCAGCCCGCCCCATGACCTCTTCTGCCTGATCGCCCCAGCGAGAGAGCACAATCAGGCCGGCGTTCGCAAAAGGCAGCGACTGGATGATGCGGTCGAGTGCCTCCCGCAGGCGCTGCTCGAGGCCACCAGACGCATCGAGCAGATTGGAAACGTCGAGCAGCAGCGAGAGCTTGTGTGCCGCCAGGCGGAGCTCGTCGTTCACTGCCTCCATGGCCTTCGTGTTGCGGCGCTCGGCCAGGATGGCCGCTTGCTGAGCCGACAGGCGTTCGGCGTTTGCCACCTCCAGCCGCTGACGATTTTCCACGGCAAAGGCGTTCATCAGGCGTATGAGAAAGACCGTCAGCGCGACTGCCATGACGGCACGGAAGAGCTGTACCGGGATGCCGAACCATGCGAGAAAATGCTCGTTGCTCAAAAGGGCTGTCCAGGGCAGCGTGCTCTGGCGGACGAACAGTTGGCCGACGACGCCGTAGAGCAGCAATGCTGCAGCCGCCCAGACCATATCACGGCCAAACTCTGACAGATCCATGGCGCGCAGGACGCGCTGCTCGCGCAGGAGCGCCCATGCCGCCAACGCCGCCGCCGGCATGGCCAGCAGATAGCGTGCCAGCCCATCGGCTACGGCGACGGCACCCAACGCTGTCGAGGGCGCCACGCTGACAAAGGCAAGGGCGGTGCCCACCCAGACCAATACCAGGATGGCAACCGGTGCAAAGATGCGTCTGCGCAGCGTGCTGGCTGGTACGAGCAGTTGGATGGCAAAACAGAGAAGCATGCTGAAGGAGACGACGAGCAGCGCCAGCCGCACGATCTCCTCTGGCACGCCGACAACGTGTCGCTGCGTCTCGATCCCAATGCGCTGTCCCATCTCGTACCACTCATGCAGTCCGTGGCTGATACCGAAGGCTGCCATGTACGGGATGGCGCGCGCAAAGCGCAGCCGGGACGTCTGACGGCTCGTCATGGCGAGCGCCAGCCCCATGC
>CAIRNL010000551.1 GCA_903879975.1 uncultured Chloroflexota bacterium
CAGATCGCGGAACAACTGGTGCAGTTCATACCATTCACCGTCCGCCGCCAACGCCCGGATGAAGAGTTGCTCTTCCATGGCCTGTTCGAGCAGGAATGCACTGTCTTCCTGGCCGGTGACCGCACGGCAGAGATCGGAATGCAGACGGTCCAGGATCGAGCACTGCAGCAGGAAAGCGCGCAGCGAATCCGGCAGCGCTGTCAGCACCTCTGCTGTCAGGTATTCGGCAAGCAGGCGGTTGCCTTCGCGTAGATGGCCGAGGAGATTCGGCGCCGTACGCAGCATCGGGCCGCCTTCAATGCGATTCAGCGAGAGCAGCACCAGGTGAACGGCGGCGATCCAGCCCTGTACGCGCTGCGCCAGCAGGTCGATGGCGGCAGCGTCGAGATCGACCTCTGCGAAACGCGCGACCAGCGCGTCGATCTCTGTGTGGGAAAGGTGAAAGGCGCCGGCATTCAGTTCCAGCAATTGGTCCTGCACGCGCAGTTTGCCGATCAGTTTGGCCGGCGGCGCATGGCGCGTCAGCACCATCCAACGGCACGAGGCTGGACTGCGCTCCACGGCTGACGCCACCACCTGTTGAGCGGCTGGGGTTCGGATGTGATGAAAATCATCGAGCACGACCAGCAGCGGCGCGGGGGAGTGCTCCAATCCAACCAACAGCGCGTGCAATGCTGCCTGCACACGGTTCTGGTTGATGAAGGAGGCGGCAGTCGCAGCCGAGGCCGGGATCCCTGCGGCCAGTGCGGCGGCGAGACAGGCGAGCAACTGGGCAGGCTCATCGTCCGCCGCGTCCAGCGTCAACCAGGCGACACGAAATGCAGCAGGGCTGTGTGACTCTATCGCATGTACACACTGGGCGGCCAGGGTGCTTTTGCCGTAGCCCGCCGGTGCAGTGATAACGGTCAGACGGTGGGTACGCCAGCCGGCCAGCTGTGCCATGAGCCGCTGGCGCTCGATCTGGCCGGAGGACAAGCTAGGCGGCGTCAGCTTGGTGGACAACACCGTCGAGATGGACGCTAGAGGCACTTCCCCTTCTCTGGCCTGAACCGATGGCGCGATCCTCTCTTTCAACAGGAACTCCTTGACCTCTTTCTACGCCTGGCATGACTGGGATGAATGGCAGCAGGGATTGGTAGTCAGTTATTTTACCTGGAAAGTCTGCCTGCGCGTAAATTGGGGGATTGGTAGGCGGGGGGATCGGAGCGATGAGGGGGGAGGGGGGTGTGGCCCAGGTTCAGCGATTTTCTAGCACGCCCACGACCTGCAGGAAGAGAGGATCCGGCAGCGGGTTGCGCTGAATGGTCATGCCCAGTTTGCGCATGACGCGGATGGAGGCTATGTTGTCGTAGGTTGTGGTGGCGACGAGGCGCTGCAGGGACAGTTTGTCAAAGGCGTGGCGCACCAGCGCAGCGCCTGCTTCGGTGGCGTAGCCCTTGCGCTGATGGGCTGAGGCGATCTCCCAATAGAGACCGACTTCACTGGTGTTGGGCACCGGCTGTGCAGGCCGCGCGCCGGGGTGACGGAAGGCAGGCAGTTGCCCGAAAGGCAGCAGGAGCGGCACCAGGCCAACTACACCGATCACCTGATTGCCTGCGCGCAACACCACGGCGCGGTCGCCGTAGGAGGGCGACTGGTGGAGGCGGGCGAACGCGTCATCGGTGCGGATCGCCCCCTCCAGCCACCGCTGCCGGTCGCCCTTGGCCTGCGCAACGGCCACAGAGTCCTCGATGTCGACGTCGCCGGGCGCTACGTCGAGGATCTGAAAAATTGCGTCGAGATCGTCGTAGCCAAAGGGGCGGATTCGTAGGCGTTCCGTCTCAAGCGGTGGAATGGACATCTTCTGCCTCCCGACGGGAAACCACGGCAGCGCTAACGGCCGATCGAAACCAGGAGCTTGCAAATTCGCCCTCCCGGCAGCCGTCCTCGCCGTGTCACCCACTCTTGCGCCCCGTCTCCAGTTTCGTACGCACCTGGCGCAGCACGGTCGACGGCAGGAGAGCGGCATTCTCCGCCAGGTAGCGGCGCACCGTCTCTGGTTGCTCGGCAATCATGCTGCGCAGCAGCCAGGAGACCGCCTTGGAGATCATCGGGCTGCGCTCGCCTTGCAGGCGCTGCAAGGTGAGCAGGGCGCGCTGCGTCAGCCGTGGGTCGGCGTTGTGGCGCAGCGGTGGAATCAACAGCACCAGGCTTGCGCGGCGCAGGCTGATGTTCTCTGCAACGCTCAACGCGTCCAGGAAGGCATCCCATTCGTCCCAGCGCGCCAGCACTTCCTTGTCAGTCCAGATCGACTGGCAGGTGGAGTCGACCTCGGCCCATCCAGCCTGCTGTGCCAGCCACCCGCGCAGGCGCGCCAGGTCGAGCCGGTGGCGCAACGGGTGCAGCACGCCCAGCAACGACCCGGCCAGGCTACGCTGCTCGAAGAGAGTGCCGGCATAGAGCGCGTCGAGCAGGGCCAGCCACTCTGCGTCCGGCCAGGATGCCTGTGCCCTGGCGGTTGTACGCGCCAGTTTATGCAGATCGGCGGCGCGCACCCCCAAGACCTGGCGCGGCGTGCCCAGATAGCGCCGGATGAAGGTCTGG
>CAIRNL010000552.1 GCA_903879975.1 uncultured Chloroflexota bacterium
CAGCCTGATCGTTTCGATTCCAGCGACGATTATTCCAATTTTGATCGCAGCGTTCGCTGCCTATGGGTTCGCCTGGATGAAGTTTCCTGGACGTAAAACGTTGTTCGTCATGGTGGTTGCCCTACTGGTGGTCCCCCTTCAGATCGCCTTGGTGCCGATTCTGCGAGACTATACGGTTCTTCAGCTGAACGGCACTTTCCTCGGTATCTGGCTGGCACATACGGGCTTCGGTCTGCCTCTGGCCACCTATCTGCTCTACAACTATATGAGTACGCTGCCGCGCGAAACCTTAGAATCTGCATTTATCGACGGTGCTTCACATTTTACGATCTTCATGCGGCTCATCCTTCCACTGTCGGTGCCTGCATTGGCATCGTTTGCGATTTTTCAGTTTTTGTGGGTGTGGAACGATTACCTGGTTGCATTGATCTTCCTGGGTGGCAACCCAGAGACCAAGGTCGTCACGATGCGGCTTGCGGACATCGTTGGCTCGCGCGGCAACGATTGGCATCTTCTGACTGCTGGCGCATTTGTAACGATGGTGCTGCCGCTGGCTGTTTTTTTCGGCCTGCAACGCTTTTTTGTACGTGGCCTGCTTGCCGGTTCCGTCAAGGGATAAGCAGCCGTGCGCTCTATTCGTTACTTGCTTTGCTCTTTTGAAGAATCTGCCCGGTTCAGCCTCTCAGCCGTTGTATCCCGTAGGACCATCCCCACAAACACCGGCAGCTTCAACATTCGTCGCCAGCGCCACGGCTGGCTGATCAGCCGGTGCAGCCATTCGATGCCCAGCCGGCGCATCCAGCGCGGTGCGCGCGCCGTTACGCCCGCCACAAAATCGAGCGCTCCGCCCACGCCGATGGCGACCGCCGCCGGCAGTTCAGCGCAATGCCGCGCAATCCAGAAATCCTGGCGCGGGTGGCCATAGGCGACAAAGAGGATGTCCGGCGCAGCCGCTTGGAGTCGGGCACGCAGGGTCGGCCATTCGTCGTCGGTGGGGCTGCCGGCGTAGCAGCCAGCCACGATCAGGCCAGGATAATGGCTTGCTAGTACGGCGGCAGCCCGGTCGGCCACGCCCGGCGCTGCGCCGAGCAGGAAGACGCGCCAGCCACGTCCCGCTGCCCGCTCACAGATGTGGTAGATGCCGTCCGATCCCGTGACGCGCTCGATCAGCCGCACACCGGCGCAGCGCGCCGCCCACAGCACGCCCACGCCGTCGGGCACGCAGAGCGTGGCATGGCGCAGAACAGCCGCAAAAGCGCTGTTGCGCTGCGCGTCGACGATGAACTCTGGGTTGACCGTGCAGACCTGTCGGCAGGGCAGTGCCACGCCCTGCGCAGCCGCAGACCGCTGCTGTATGACCCACATGTCGATCAGGTCGAGCGTGCGCGCGTAATCCACGCAGTCGATTGCCACGCCCACGATCTCCACACGCGGCGGCCGGGTCAATCGGATGGGTTCACAGCGCTCCGACACCATTTCACCGACCTGCCGATCGTTCTGTTGCCAGAATCATCTGGTCATTTCCTCTGCTTTGCATCCGCTTGCGCGGCGTTGAGCAGCACCGCCAGCGTCTCCCGCGCAGCTTTCTCCCACGAAAAACGCTGAACATTCGTATAGCCAGCATCGATCAGCTG
>CAIRNL010000553.1 GCA_903879975.1 uncultured Chloroflexota bacterium
GCCACCTGTGCCGCCGCCGACATGGGGCGTCAAGATGACATTGTCGCACTGCAGCAGTGGGTGGTCGTATGGGATCGGTTCGTAGACAAAGACATCTAGTCCCGCGCCGCCGATACGTCGGTTTCGTAGCGCTTCTACCAGTGCAGCCTCGTCGATCACGCCGCCGCGGCTGATGTTGAGCAGAAATGCTGTCGACTTCATCAAGGCCAGCTCTCTGGCACCGATCATTTTCTCGGTCTCTGGCGTAAGCGGCGACGAGAGCAGCACAAAGTCAGCCGTCTGCAGCAGTTCATCCTTTTCAGTAAAGGTGACTTGTTCGGCGCTCTCGATGTTGGCGGGCAGCCGTGTACGCTTGTTGTAAATCACTGACATACCGAATGCTCGCGCACGTCGAGCGGTCTCCGTACCGATCTCACCGAAACCGATGATGCCCAGCGTGTGGCCGGTGACTTCGAACATCGCCGACTGCAGATTCATCCACTGGAACTTGTGGCGGCGCTGCTCAGTCAGGATCGGCTCGACGCCTAGTTCACGGTAGGCGCCGCTCACCGTGGCTGTATGCGCGCGCACCAGATTCTTGCTCAGGGCCAGGAGCAGGGTCATGGCCAACTCGGCCACAGCAATGCAGCCATGCAGTGGCATGGTGGAGACGGCAATGCCGGCTGCTCGCGCTGCGCTCAGGTCGATCCCGTCGGGCCGGGTGCCATAGCGCTGAATGAGCTTGAGCCGCGGCGCAGCAGCGATCATTTCACCGTTGATTGCAGTGTTCTGCGTGACAATGGCGTCAGCTTTGGGCAGGAGTGCTGCGAGCGTTTCTTCCGCAGCGTCGCCGGGCGCTATCAGTGTCAGTTCATGCGTCGAAGGCAAGCGGGTAATCCATTCGAAGTCGGCTGGCCCCTTGGGTTCGGCAAAGAGTACGGTGAAATTTTGCATGGGTGTCTTATGCCTTGAGAGATGGTTCAGTCGGTGTGTTGGCTTCTTCGTCTTGCCAGTTGACAAGCAGGTTGTGCAGCGACTCAGCAATGTGATCGCTCAGAATCTGCCGCGACAGGGACACGTCGCGGGCTTTGAGCGCCGTGATCAGAGTCGGATGGCTGCCGACGACCTCATCCAGGAATGTGTAGATTTTGTGGCGGGTGCGCAGGCAACGCCGCATGCCGACTTCAAGCGTCAGCCAGAGTTTGAGTGCCAACTCGTGGTCCGCCCTGGTCAGCAGATATTCGTGAAAGCGGAGATCGACTTCCACGAGACGGGTGCGGTCCCCGTTGCGCGCCACGGCCCGCATCTCGTCAACAATCGTATCAAGATAGTCGATCTCGGCGTCGGTTATACGCTCGATGCTGCGGTCAAGCGCAAGCAACTCCAGCGCGGTGCGCACCGAGTAGAGCTCCTCAACATACTTGCGTGTCAGTGGCGTGACGATGACACCCTTGTAAGGCACACTCTGCAGAAGACCCTCCTGCTCGAGCTGTCCGAGCGCCTCGCGGATAGGCCCACGGATTACTCCCAATTGCTCGGCGATCTGCGCTTGGTTGAATTCTGTGCCCGGCGCCAAAGTGCCGTCGATGATCAGCTGGCGCAGAATCTCTGTGACATTTTCCTTGAGGGTGCGAGGTTCGATTCGATGAA
>CAIRNL010000554.1 GCA_903879975.1 uncultured Chloroflexota bacterium
CAAAGGCCTTGCGGCTGCCATTCCTGACCTGAATGCGCGCGTGGATCACATCCTGACGCGGCAGGTGTACGGGATTGGCATTACGCAGCTCACCAGCCTGCTGGCGCGGCGGAGCCTCTATTGCTCGAAGCACGCGCAGGGCAGGCACTCCATCGCCAGGTCGTTTGCCAGTGATGATGGCAATATCTGGTTCGAGCGCATGGAACACACGTGGAAGGGTGACAAGTGCGCCTACTGCGGGGCCAGCAAGAAGATTCTTGACCGCGGCGAGGACCTGGAGAGCCACGCCTATGCATTCATCCACACCGACGATATCAAGACTCGGGTAGCCGAGTTGTTTGGAGGCGATATGCAGTTCGACGTGATCATCGGCAACCCACCGTACCAGTTGGATGATGGCGGCTACGGCACAAGTGCAGCGCCGATCTATCATCTCTTTGTGGAGCAAGCAAAGCAACTCAACCCGCGACTGCTGTCGATGATCATCCCTGCTCGCTGGTTCACCGGCGGTAAGGGACTGGACGAGTTCCGAGAGTCGATGCTCACTGACAACCGCCTGCGCTCAATCGACGACTACCTCACCGCATCGGACGTCTTCCCTGGCGTGGGTCTCAAGGGCGGTGTCTGCTACTTCCTGTGGGATCGGGATCATCCTGGTCACTGCCGAGTCACCACTCACTTCAAAGATTGGCCTGTCTCGACTACGACGCGCCCACTTCTTGAGGAGGGCGCGGACGTGTTCATCCGATTCAATGAAGGACTGTCGATTCTCAAAAAGGTCGTGGCTGCCGAGAACGGGAAGACCGACTCTCTGTTGCTACCCGAAGGCAGGCGCTTCGACAAAATAGTTAGTTCCAGAAAGCCATTCGGGCTGGAGACAACGTTTAAGGGGAAGGTTGCTAAGGACGTCGGTGACGTACTGGTCTATCAGAACGGCGGTACGGGATACATCGCTAGAAGCTCGATATCGACCGGAACCCACCTGATCGACAAGTGGAAGATTTACGTCGGTCGGGCTGCTCCTGGTACTGGCAACAGGGATACCTATCCGCACAGAATCATCAGCACACCGTTCATCGGGGAACCGGGCACCATCTCCTCGGAGACGTATCTCTGCATTGGGCCATTCGAATCAAGGGATCAAGCTGAAAGCGCCCTCTCCTATTTTTCCTGCCGGCTGACTCGCCTCCTGATCCTTCTGCACAAGCCATCCCAAGACACGACGCGCAAGGTCTATACGTTTGTTCCGACACAAGAGTGGAACAGGCAGTGGACGGACGAGGACCTCTACGCCAAATACGGCATCACTGCTGATGAGATTGCGTTCATTGAGAAGGTTGTCCGCCCAATGGATCTCAGTGGAGACCCTGAGGATGACTAAGCCCATCGAGGAAATCCTCGCCCCCAAGCCGGACGCTCGGCCACGCATCTACGCCTATTCGATTGACGACGCCGCACACGCCGGTCTGCTCAAGGTGGGGCAGACCACGCGCGCCGTGGCGCAGCGCGTGGCCGAGCAGCTCAAGACGGCGGCGATCCAGAACTATCGGATCGAACTGGATGAATCCGCCGCACGACACGACGGCACGCTCTTCAGCGACCGTGAGGTGCGCGCCGCGCTCGTCAAGAAAGGGTGCGAGCGTGGCGAATTGGAGTGGATGCGCTGCACGGTTGCCGATGTGCAAACTGTGATCACCGAACTGCGCACCGGCCGGCAGGTGACCGGCACCCGGCACGCAACCTTTCCGCTGCGTCGTGAGCAGG
>CAIRNL010000555.1 GCA_903879975.1 uncultured Chloroflexota bacterium
AAGCGATATCGACTTCTACCTTCCAGAATAGGCGAATATCAGGCAAGCACCCAGAGGCAGGCAGCGGAGAATCCGTGCGACAATTGCTGGGAATTCAGCAGGGGTCAGGTAGCCGGTTCGAGGAGAAGCTGGTAAGCCGCCACCTTCATGACGGCAGCGCGGGTCCATGGCATGGGGTGGTAGACCCCTTCACGCCACATCATGATCTGGTCGTCGTACATGCGGCTGAGCGGATGGCCAGATTGACCGCCGGCAACGACACTCTGGGCACGATCCCAGGAGCCTACCTCCAGAATCTGCCGATAGACAGGAATGGTCTGCACGAGCGCCGGCGGCAGGCCAAAGGGTGCACCGGTCTGGTTGGGTGTGGTCGAGTCACCGCCGATCGGCAACGGGTTGCGGTTGAAGAAGCCACCTACCAGGCGCGCCGAACCGAGCGGGTGCGTGAAGCGCACCTGATGGGCCTTGCCCCAGGCCCAGCGCAGCATGCTGTCCCCATACACGCGGCGAATGCTCTTCATGGTCCGCGTGAGCGCCTCCTGCAACAGTTCGTGACGATCGCGCGGGCGACCGTTGGCGACGTCGCTGTACCAGGAGGAGTGCTCGTGTTCGCCGATGATCTGCAACAGACGGGTCTCGGCACGCAATTTGAAAGGATGGTTGACAAAGACGGGAGTACCGGTCTTGGCGAAATAGCCGTCGCGCACCGCTCCTAGCTTGTCGCCAAATGTCAGCTCGAGCAGATTCGCCGTCAAGTAGTGAAAAATCAGGCCTGCCACGCTGTCGCTGTCCATGCGCCAGTTCCACTTACGCAGCGCCTGGATGGCAACCTTCTCCCACGGATCCTCGCTGTAAAGAAGGGTGAACCACGGCGTGAAAGCCTTGGCCAGCAGGCTACCGTTGTCCTGCTGCATCTCCTCCATGTCGCGCATGGTGAAACGCTCCTTCTCACTGAGCATCTGCTCGATGCGCGCAGCACGCCAGCCAGGGTCGAATTCCATCCCCAGAAAGTATGGGTAGTCGTCGCCAGCCATCTTGTTGTTGGCGGCGACGATGATGCCCGAGGGAGGGTTGTAGAGGCGCGGCAGTTGCGCGGCCGGAATCCAGGCGCCCCAGCCATAGGCCGGGTCCCAGCCGGGTGCAGGCACAAGCCCAAGGTGGATCGACCGCTGCGGGATACGCCCCGCCAGCATGTAGCCAATGTTGCCGCGGGCATCAGCATAGGTGACGTTCTGAGGCGGCGAGGTCCATTCAGCCAAGGCACCGGTGAACGTCTCCCAGTCGTGGGCACGATTCAGTTGCAGGACCGCCGTCAGCACGGTTCCGGGCGTGTGCCCTGCCCAGCGCAGGGAGATGGGCGTATCTCCCAGAGCACGGTTGGCGCCACCAGCCGAACGCTGGACGAAGCTGTTGATCAGTGGGCCGTGGCGCGTCACAACGATGCGCTCGACATGTGGCACAGCCCGCCGTACCGCAATCGTTTCCTCGAAGACCTGCGCAGACTCCCACCCCTCGCTAACGGCAAAGGTAAACGGACGATCAGGGTCCATGCGCTCGATGAAGAGATCCTGCGTGTCGGCCAGCGCGTTCGCTAGACCCCACGCCACCTGCGTGTTATGGCCGATGAAGACGCCGGGCATGCCAGGATAGGTCATGCCGCTCACTTCAGTTTCTGGCCCACTGAGATGCACTTCGTAAACGAGCGCAGGCAGCTGCACGGTGAGATGCGGATCGGCGCAGAGCAGTGGCCGGCGATTGAGGCTGTGCTTGGGCGACAACACCCAGCTGTTGCTGCCGTGGCCGGTGGTGCCACCGCCCAGCCACTGGCGCACCCCTTCGTACTGGTTCAAAAGCAGGCCCGCTGCACTCAGCATACGAACCTGTTCGGCGCTGCCCACACCTTCGAGGATGAGCGGCGTCTCAGCAGGGGTATCCGGCTCCAGATCGGCAGCAGTGTAGGCATCGAGTTGCTGGGTCAGCAGGAGACGCGTCAGCTCGCCCTGCCAGTTGCCGCTTTGACTCCAGCTCAATACCTTGGCAGCACCCAGCGTGTCGACGACACGCCAAGGCGCAGCCGGCACGCGCAGCAGGTTGTGCTCCGCGCTCAAGCGGCCAGGATGGGCGGCGATGTAGGCGTTGACACCCGCACTGTACCACTCCAGCACGGCGCGCGTTTCACCGTCGAGCGCACCTTCATCGGCTTCCGCTGCACGCCACAACCCGACGATACGGCAAAACCGGTCGGCATCGAGCGCCGCTTCGCCGAAAATCTCGGCCAGACGGCCCTGCGCAGTGCGCCGCGCCTGTTCCATCTGCCAGAAGCGATCCTGGGCGTGCACATAGCCCAACGCCCGGTAGAGGTCTGCCTCCGTCTCGGCAAAGATGTGCGGGACGCCATGCTTGTCGCGCACCACTTCGACTGGACGATCCAGGCCGGGCACGGCCACCTTCCCCTCAAGCTTGGGAACCGGGCGCTGCATGCGCCACCAGTAAATATAGAAGAAGAGCGCTCCGCCCACCACAGCAAGCACCAAGAGAACGAGTAAAACGGCGGTGACAATCGGTAGTAGAGACATAGATGTTTTCGCATGCGCCGACGCCTCTGCATTTGGCGGCGACCAATGTATGATAGGTAGCTGTCGTGTTCAATCTTATGGCTTCGGCCGCAGCGATGGAGTGAGGTCGCTCTCTATGTCACTACGCTTGGAATCCACCCCCCGGCAACGTCCCCTCTGGATCGGCATCACGTCACGCCATGGTTCGCCGGAATGGCTGCAACAGAATGCGCGCAATTATCTGGCGATGGTCGCCAGCTACCGGGCCTTGCCGGTGGCGATTACGCCCGACCACCCGGTCGTGCTGCCAGATGGCGAACGCTTCGTGCCCGACAGCGCGGGCCGAGTGCCCGCTGCCGTGCTCGAGCAGCTCGACGGCCTGATCCTGTCAGGCGGAGGGGATGTCGACCCGCGTTACTTCGGCCAGAGTCCAGCCGGCGCCGAACCGGAAACTATCGATGTGCGCCGCGACGAGTTGGAAATTGGGCTGGGGCAGGCAGCACTGGCTCGCGATTTGCCGATCTTTGGGATCTGCCGTGGCTGCCAGGTACTCAACGTCGCAGCCGGTGGCGCCATGATCCAACATTTCGACGGCCACCGATCGCCGGCAGACGGCACTACGCGGTTTCATCCCGTACGCGTCGAACAGGGGAGCAAACTCCATGCGATTGTCGCAACGGAACAGTTTGACGTGAATACCTTTCATCACCAGGGGCTGGATCGCCCATCGCTGGCCCCCCACTTCCGCCCCGCAGCAGTAGCCGAACCGGATACCTGGCTGGTGGAGGCTTATGAAAGTGCGCAACACAGATGGGTGGTTGGGGTACAGTGGCACCCCGAACGTATCTTCGAGCTGGGGGACGCACACCAACGCCTATGGGAGAGTTTTGTGCAGGCGTGCGAAGCACAGCGCGCCCAGTTTACAGTTCAACCGTAATGATCGCACCCTTGTCGGGGTTGTTGCCAGCATAGATGCGGCCGCCGTGCGCTTCAGCGACCATGCGGCAAAAAGCTAATTCCAGGCCCAGTTCAGCCTTGCCATGCTCCTTCATATGCACAGCCTCGTATTGGTCGAACATGCGCACGAAGTCTTCCGGTGGGATCCCGCGGCCCTGATCGCTGACACTCAGGCGGACGGCCGGCGCGCTGTTGACCTCCTCTTCGTTCAGGTTCTTGCGTGGGTACTCCACCAGAACGGTGACGACCGACTGGGCGGGTGAAAACTTGAGGGCGTTCGCCACGAGGTTTTCGGCAACCCTCTGGAAGAGAGCCACATCGGCCACAACGGGGTAAGACTGGCCATCGGTCTTCAACGCAAGGGTGACACCCTGCGACTCGGCATAGGGCACCATCTTCTGGCGCACCTGCTCCAACAGATGATCGACGTAGACCGGGCTGCGAGAGATCGAAAGTTTACCACGCTCCATCTTGGCCAACATCAGCATGTCGTCGAGGAAGCCACTCATTTTCTGTGCTTCGCTGGTCGCCATGTCCAGATACCGCATGTGCTCGGGTAGCACACTTCCGCGCCGCTTGAGCAACTGCAAGTAGAGCATGACGGCAGCCAGCGGATTGCGCAGGTCATGCACGATCATGTAGGAGAGCGCCTGGCGCAGTTCCAGCATGCGTTCGAGTTGGTCGTACTGCATCTTGATCCGCAGCATGGTCCGCACACGCGCCTGGAGTTCCAGGCGCGTCACGGGCTTGCTGAGAAACTCGTCGGCGCCAGCCTCCAAGCCATGGATGCGATCCTGCATGCTGTCGAGAGCGGTGATTAGAATGATTGGAATGTGCCGTAGGGTGATGGATTGCTTGAGTTCACGGCAGACACTGTAGCCGTCTAAATCGGGCATCATCACGTCGAGCAAGATCACATCGGGCAGCAATTCTGGTAGGCGACGCAAGAGTTCACGCCCACTGCTTACGGAAACGACATCCAGATCCTCGGCGCTCAGCAGAGCACACAGTGCCTCTCGGCTGGCCGGTTCGTCGTCGACAACTGCAATTCGTTTGGGCAGGACACCAAAGCCAGCTATATCCCACAAATCACCCTGAATTGTGTTGATCACCATTTGCGCCCCTTGGTGCTCATTGACCTACCGTCACGGCGTGGACGAATCCAAATCCCACCCCTGACCGCGTAAGGATTCCGTCAGCTAGTTTTGTTATATCATATACCTGTAGAAATGCACAAGCGACAAGACTGAACATCTGTCGCTAGAACCAAAAGATCGATTGCTGCACGCAGTGCCTGTCAGCAGCCAACACAACTGACAGGCGCGCCAACACCCAGGCACGGTGGATGGAGATGGAAAAGAGGGGAAAGGGACGGGAAACTCTCTCGTTATTTCAGACCAGACAACCCTGCCATACCCTGCAGAAAACGGCGCTGCAATGCCAAGAAGACCAAAACAACTGGTGCGGCTGCGATGACTGAACCGGCCATCATCAGCTCAAAACGCGTCTGGTATTGCTCGCGGAACTTGGCCAGGCCAACGGGTAGGGTGCGCAACACGTCGCCGGTGGTGACGACCAGCATCCATAAGAATTCGTCCCAATTCGCTACGAAGACGACGATCGCCAGCGTGATCAGCGCCGGCTGGATGAGCGGCAGCACAATCTGGAAGTAGATGCGCCACTCGCTGGCGCCGTCGATACGGCCGGCATCGATGTAGTCGTCGGGCACACCGAGCATGAACTGACGCATCAGAAAGACACCAAAAGCCGACATGGCAAAGGGCATGATCAACCCCGGGTAGGTATTGACCCAACCCAGGTTACGGATGATCAGAAACAAGGGAATGAGGATCGCAGTAAAGGGCACCATAACGGTGGCCAGAATGAAGAGCAGCAGGACATTTTTGCCAGGATAACTGAACTTGGCCAGACTGTACCCGACCATGGGCGTGAAAAGTAGATTCAGCAGCACCACTGCACCGGTCACCAGAATGCTGTTGCTGAGATAGCGAAGGAAGTTGAAACGTGCAAAGACCTCGATGTAGTTCTCCCAGTTGAGGGACGACGGCAGAAGCTGCAGTTGCGTGGAGAAGATTTCACTGCTCGTCATGAACGATGCAGACAGCATGTACAGCGCCGGTGCAACGATGATGATCGCACCGGCCAGCAGGCCAAACTGCCCAAACAGCGAACCCAGAAAGCGGGATGTCCGATGTGACATTGTGTGTAACTCCTGTCCTGCGCTACCAGAAAGCGGGTGGTGTTCAGTCAGCCTGCTGGAAGCGCAGCAGCCGGAACTGGAAAATCGCAAGCAGCAGCAAAATCAACAGAAAGATGACCGAAGCTGCGCTGGCGTACCCCATTTTCAAGTATTGAAAACCGTTCTGGAAGATAAACATCGACAACACACGCGTGACCGAGCCCGGGCCGCCGTTGGTCAACAGGTACATCGGTGTGAAAACCTTGAAGGCCTCAATGATCGAGATCACCATGACATAGAGAAAAACAGGGCGCAGCAGCGGCAGCGTGATAAAGGCCAGGCGCTGCCAGGCGCGCGCGCCGTCCACCGTGGCGGCTTCGTAGTAATCGCCGGGAATTGCGCGCAGCCCGGCGATAAAGATCAGCATGTAGACGGGCGTCCCTTTCCAGATGCTGAGAATGATCATGGCCAGCATGGCGGTCGAGGGCTCGTCCAACATACGAACTCCCGTGAAACCGAACCAGCGGATGACAACGGTGAAGAGGCCAAAGGTAGGGTTGTACATCAACAGCCAGATCAGCGACCAGACTGTGAGCGAAATGACCGCAGGAATGTAATAGGTGGTCAGATAAGCCTGGCGGCCACGGAACGACTGGTTGAAGATCAGGGCGAGGCCCAGTGCAATACCCCAGATTGGAATGACTACACCGAACGCATAGAGGAAGGAGACCCAGACCGAATTGAGGAATTCCTTATCGGCAAAGAGCCGCGGATAGTTGGCAATACCTAAAAAGTTTGGCTCGTCCAACAGTCCCCAGGAGAAAAGACTGACATAGAAAGTCTGAAAGAGCGGATAAACGTAAAACATACCAAAGAAGAGAAAAGCCGGCAGGGCAAACAGCAGGCCAAACCGCTTCTTGCGCGCTTCCAGCGTGTTGCCAAAGACGCCGTTGCGGCGCGGTCTGCCGTTGTGAGTCGCCGTCAAGCCCGGCGCAGCGTGAACCGTCATGCTCTCTCCCCTCCTGGTGTGGGCGCTGAGCGGGCAGGTATCGCCCGCTCAGCGCCTTCAATCTGAAGTGTACAGCGGTTACTCAGCCATGGCGGCGTCGGCCTGCGACTGTGCGTCCTGCAGCACAGTCATCACGTCTTCGCCGGCGAGCACACGATCCTGGGCTCGGGTCCAGATGTCGGACAGCTCGAAATACTTGGTCGAGCGGAATTCAGACTTGCCATACGGATAGTCGGCAAAGATCGTGGCCAGGCGCGGGTCAGATTGGGCGTAGTATTCGGGCAACGACATGCCGTTGATCTCGGTCTTGCGTGCCTGAACATAGCCCACGCTGTCCCACCACTCCTGTTGCTTGCTCGTCAGAAGGTTGACGAACTCCCAGGCGGCCTTCTGCTTCTCCGGCGAAGACTTGGAACTGACGAACCAGGCCCAGGCATAGAGGGTCGTGACCCGCTCTGCAGCACCGGCAAACTGCGGCAAGGGTGCGGTGTCCCAATTCAGGTCCGCATTGATGTCGTTGAGCGGCTTGGCTGCCCACGGACCGCCGAAGATCATCGCGCTGCGGCCATTGGCGAAGTCCTGCAGCAGGTCGGTGTAAGTCGCCGGGTCGATGCCATTGGCGCTGCGCAGTCCCTGAAGATAGGTCATTACATCGACCATGGCCTGCTGCGTGAAGTCAGGCTTGCCCTCGGCATTGATCAGTTCTCCACCCTTCTGGCGTAGCATGGGCTCCTGGATCAGCACGGTCCAAATCGGCACGCTGAACGGCCAGGCCAGGCCAATACGCGTCGTGGCGTCGCCGTCCTTCACAGTCAGTTTCGCCGCAATCTCAGCCAGTTCTTCCCAGGTGATGGGTTCGTCCTTGGGCAGCGGGTCAATGCCGGCCTCGGCAAATGCATCCACGTTGTAGATCAGGCTGAAGGTGTTGTACTCGGAGACACCGCCGGTGTAGATCTGGCCCTCGGACTTGAAGGCGTCGAGTGAGCCGGCATCAAACAGCGCTTCGAACTCATCCTGTGTGGCAACGCCAAACGCAGTCGGGTCTACTGGCGCAACGATGCCGGCATCCAGGAACTGCGGTACCATCCAGTCGCCGGCCCAGAAGACGTCCGGGCCAGTGCCGCCGGCGAAGGCCGTCAAGATCTTCTGTTCGTAGTTGCTGTGGGGCGAATTGTCAAAGGTAATCGTGACATTCGGATGCATCTCCTGGAACTCAGCAATAGCAGCCTCGTTGATGGGAATCGACGGGGCATGATTGTGAGTCATGTAAAGCAGTTCGATGGGCTCATCGCTGGCTGCCGGTGCGGCGGCATCACCGCCGGTTGGCGCTGCAACCGGCATGGTGCACGCCGACAGCAGCATTGCGCTGACGAGCAAGAGCGCAAGAAGCGAGTGTACACGTGACTTCATCTGGTGTTCTCCTGGTTGAATCGAAATTGTGAAAAGTTGACCAAACACAGACCTGCAGTCCAGGCCCACAACAAATCGGGATCAGTTGAATCGATAACAGTACCCTCCTTTTGCTCATGCGAGCGATAGTCCATCCGCCAGCAAAGGTGACTAAGCCTGGCCAAGGGGCGCGGCCAGGAATGCCCAAAACCAATTTGCTCAAGCGCCGCTAGGTACAAGCCTCCCTCAAGCGCAAGGCCGGTTGCCCAAGACAAGGCAATCTAGCCATCGACGCCCACTCTGCCTGAGGCACGCTGTCCTGCCAGGCACAACTGCCGGAGAACCGGATACACGCACATTGCGCACCAGTGCCGCTAGGATGGCACTGGTATTGCCGTCTGCCCAGTCGGATAGATCAGGCCGCCGGGCCGGTAATGGCGCAGAAAATCTCGCTCGGCGTGGCCGACAGAACACGACTTCCCAGCAGTGTAGACAAAAAGCTGGCCAATCTTTGTGCGCAGATCCATCAGCGGCGCCTCCATGAACCCAACATCGTCAAGCCACCACTCCCTCGATCCACTGATGGCGTGGCTTGACGAAGCTCTTGACAACTTGGATTTCGGCGCCGTCCTCGCTGATGAGCCGGTAGGCGCCAGCTGCAGCCGGAACAACGAAGGTCTCCGCATAGCTGAAACGCTGGCGCTGGCCGCTGGCCGTCTCCAACAATACGCTGCGCCCTTCGACCAGACTCATGATCTGGCACGATCCATCCGTTCGCACATCGACGCAATCGCTGAACTTGTAGCGCTGGACGTCGTAAAAATGGTTCGGATGCGTCGGCTGGTGAATGAGTTCCCAGCCAGCAGCACCGTCTACCACGCGCGGCTGCGCAATAAACTCGGCGGGCACGCGCGCACCTTTGCGGTCAAAATAAAGATTCTCGAAAGCTCGCTCGATGTTGAGAGGACGTGGCCGGCCATCCAGGTCGAGACGCATCCAGTCATACATTTTGAAGGTGAAGATATAGGGCGTGGCGCTGATCTCCAGGACGAGATTGTTGATACCGGAGCAGTGGATCGTGCCGTTGGGGATCAGAATCAGATCGTGCTTGCGCACAGGATGCGATTGCACAAAGCGTTCGATTGCCACAGGGGCAGCCTGTGTGAAGCTCTGCTCCAGCGCAGCCCGAAACTGAGCCGGGTTGATGTCACCTTGAAAGCCCAGATAACAGCGGGCATCGGGCGCGCACTCCAAAATATAGTAGGTCTCATCCTGCGTGTACACCTCACCAAAGTTGCGGCGGATGTAGTCAGGGCGCGGGTGGCACTGCACGGAGAGGTTGCCGCCGTCGAAGGTGTCCAGGAAATCGAAGCGAATCGGAAACTCGTAGCCAAAGGCAGCCGCACACTCGCCCGTGACATCCTGCGGATTACGATGCATGAGGAAGTCAAACGAAACCTCCAGCAGCCAGTCGTCGCTTTCAAAAACCAGGCCGTTCTCCGGTACGATCAGCTCGAAAGACCAGGCGTAGTTCGGCACCTCCTGTGCGAGCTGCGGCATGCGTTGACGAATCCACTGGCCACCCCACGGCCCCGGCTCGAACCACGGGCGGACACGAAAAAAGTTGTTGGCCATAGTAGCCAGGCCGCCGCGGATCGCCTCGCCCCGTGCGAAGGTGATCTCGTCAGGCCGCTGGCCATCTACGATCCAGTCGATGCGGCTGTGCAGAGCCAGTTTGTGGCGATTGGCGGCCATCCAGTCGATGAAATAGCTGCGCTTGTATGCAGGCTTGGGATCGAGCGGCTGCATCGCACCCAGACAGGTGACGCTGCCAGCTCGCTGGCGGAACTGAATCTCGTTTTTGGGAACGTCGACATAGACGATCAGCCCCTGCCAGCCAGCCAGTGCCGCCCCGCAGCCATAGACGATGTTGAGGTCGGCCGTGGCATCTGGGCGCAGTCCCGCAAGCGCATCCCGATCGAAAAAGTCAATCAACTCGCCCGGAAAGCGAAAGCCAAAGATGGGATCGTCGCCGCCCAGGTAGGGGTCGAGCAGGGCGTCGATCTCAGCCGGCGACTTCATGGCGGCCGCAACGAAGGTCCAGTGGGTGCGCACACCCAACGCATGGAGCTCGGCGTGCAACCGTTCACGGAAATCTGCCCAGAGCACGCCTGGATAGCCGTCCAGCACAACTTGGCTGGCACCGGCAAGCTGCTGCGCCAGCGCAACAAAACCGCCCCCGATTTGGCCTGGACCCAGATTGAATGATGGATAAATGTTGTACTGGCCAGGCGCAGTTTCCTGGCGGCGCGCCGGCATTAGATATTGTGTGGTCTTGCGCCACGGTTCAGGTAGGCTCACGCTATTCTCCCCGATCCGGACGCTGGTAGTCATCTTCATAACGGGTGATGTCGGCCTGCTGCCAATTGCCAAAGGCTACTTCCAACACACGCACCGCAGCGCCACGGCTGGCAAGACGATGTTTTGTATTGGCAGGAATCCAAATCTCGTCGCCGGCCTTGGGATGCAAAATCTCCTCGCCAACCTGCACCTCGCCGCCGTCGTCGAGCGCAATCCACAGTTCGGCACGGCCCGTGTGGGATTGCAGGCTCAGACGCTGGCCAGCCGTGACAGTCATCAGACTGACTGTCACCTCCTGATTGAAAGCGTACTGCTTGAAGGATCCCCACGGCCGGCTGATGAAGTCGACGGCTGGTTTTGCTTCAGGGATGGGTTTGGTCACATAGTCGGTCATGCGCGTGAAGCCTCCAATTCGCGCAGGAAATCGGCGCGTGGCATCAGGACAGGTTGCCCCTCGCGCTCGACAAGAACTTTGCTGAAATTGCGCACGCCCACCGTGCCGTAGTCATGGCCGGCATCGCTGGAAAGAACACCCCAGTAGACCAAAGGCTCATCGCCGACATTCACCGTGCGATGAGCAGCATAGCCTGGCACATAGACGGTGCTATTCGCTTCCAACGGTACGGCATAACACTCTCCGGTACGCTCGTCCTCGAGCACCATCATGCCGCGCCCACGCAGTCCAATGTAGACTTCAGCCGCTGGACGCCATTCGTGCAAATGCCCCTTGGTCATGAAATATTCACGCCCGACCTTGCCCGGCATCAAGATGCCGATCCCGTAATGTATCTGGCCTTCACCGATATGCTCTTCAACCTGAGTGACCCGATAGATGACTGGATTCTCCGCCAGTAGGCGTGAACATGCCTGTTGGTCGGCAAAGCTGGCACTCAGATCGGACAGGCGCCTGCTCGTCGGCGCGCGCCCGGCAATATCGCCAGTCATCGGGTCAAATTGCAGCACCTCGCTGCGTTCAGATTGGGTTGTGCTTGTCATGACGATACAGCCCCTTGCTCACGCAGAATTGAAAACCTCTATTTTTTGTAAAATATGTAGGTGGCATTATATCAAACACAACAGTATCCGTCAAGGTCTTTCTGAAAAACACCACGATATATCACAAATTAACGCCCAGAAAAAGCCGAGCCTACGCGCCAACAGCGCTGTAAAAAGGGCAGAAAAGTCGCCCCCATCGATGGAACACTGCAAGTTGACGGGCAAAAACAACGATCATGCGGGAGATAGCCACAAATTCAGTCGCTTGACAATTGCGCACCAATAATGTTATATTTTGTTAGCAACGCATTGAGTACTGACCCGACTACGGAGCCATCATGCAGAAATTACCTGCCGAGTTGCGCCGAGACCAGATCGCAGTATTGGTCGACGAACAATCCAGCGTATCGACTGAGGAACTGGGTGAACACTTTGGCGTCTCCCTCATGACGGTCTGGCGAGATTTGACGATGCTGGAGGAGGAGGGTCGCGTGCGGCGGGTGCGCGGCGGAGCAGCGCGCGTCGAGCGAAGTGATCATGCCGAGCCACTCTTCGACAGCAAACGCGTCCTGAATCCAACAGCGAAGGAGCGGATCGCACGATATGCCGCAGAACACTTCGTCATCGACGGAGAAATCCTGTTCATGGAGGCCGGTACCACAGTCGCCGCCATGGTCAAATACCTGGCAGGCCATCAGCATCTGACCGTGATCGGCAACGGGCTGGGAACCATGAATGAACTGGCACGGCTCGTCCCTGCGATCAGTGTCTACTGCTGTGGCGGCATGCTGCGCGATGTCGCCCTGACTTTTGTCGGCCCACAGGCGGAGGATTACTTTCGCAACATCAACGCCACCACCTGCTTTTTGAGTGCAACGGGCATTACGGCTACAGAGGGCGTCACTGACCCCAGCCCGCTGGAGATTCAGGTGAAACGCGCGATGGCAGCTAGCGCCGACCGCGTCATCTTTCTGCTTGACAGCAGCAAGTTCGGCGTGCGCTCACTCTCACGCATCGTGCCGCTGAGCGATGTTGACATCCTGGTAACCGATCAGGATGCGCCCATCGACCTCGTCAATGCCCTGCGCACACAAGGCATTGACATCCATATCGTGTAATCCCACACAACGACCCAGAGAGAGGAAAAATCATGAGCGATCTGAAAGCCCAATTCGAACAAGCAGCCCGCGAGTCGACAGAACTACCTTCGCGGCCAGACAACAACACGCTGCTCCAAATCTACGCCCTGTACAAGCAGGCCACTGTCGGCGATGTCAACACCAAGCGCCCCGGCATGACCGATTTCGTCGGGCGCGCCAAGTGGGATGCCTGGGAAAAGTTGAAAGGCACGACGGGCGAGCAGGCCATGCAGGCCTACGTAGACTTGATCCACAAGCTGAAGGGATGAGCGTGACAATGGCTCTCATTCAATCATTCCCCCATCCCCCTCAGATCAGCATCCTCTCCTTCATGGCCAGATAGCGGTCGATCACCGCCACGCTGAGTTCGTCGGCAGGAGCGTCGATCGTCTGCACCCCCTGCCGGCGCAGACGATCGAGGGTCGCTCTCCGCTCACCGAGGACTCGCTCCGCTACTGTCCGTTGGTAGAGAGACTCACTGTCCGTAATCGGCTGTGTGGCCAACCGGTTGATGGCCGGGTCTGCTACGGTCACCAGCAGGGGCAGGTGCTGGCGGCGCAGGCGCACCAACTGCGCTACGAGCGCGTCGACCGAAATGCTGCCGGTCAAGTCAGTGAAGACCAGCACGAGGCCGCGCTTGTGCTGGCGGGCGGCAAACTCGCCGAAAGCAATACCGTAGTTCGGTTCCACACGTTGCCCTTCGACAGCGTACAGCTGTTCCAGCAGCCGGTGAAACTGGGCCTTACCGCTGCGCGGCGCAAGGGTGTGCAACACTGTGTCCGCAAAGGTGAGCAGACCGACACGATCACCCTTCTGGACAGCCACGTAGGACAGCAACAACACCGCATTGATGGCATAGTCCATCTTGGCGATGTCGCCCACCGGACTGCGCATCATGCGCCCGACATCGAGCAACACATAGATGTTCTGGCTGCGCTCAGTTTCGTACTCGACGCTGATTGGCCTCCCCCGCCGCGCGGTTGCCTTCCAGTTGATGCGCCGGTACTCGTCGTCGGGCGTATAGTCGCGCAGTCGCTCAAACTCGTTGCCGGCACCCAACTGGCGCGTGGAACGCAGCCCCAATTCCCACAGGCGATTGCGGCGCAGGAGCAGGTCATATTGGCGCACGTCGACCAGGTTCGGATACACCTTGACCGGTTTGGCGGCAGCAAAGCGCGCCTGGCGCCGCAATAGCCCAGCCGGTGACTCCCAACGCAGGTAAAGGTCGCCAAACGCAAAGTTGCCGCGCCGCGGCGGCCAGACATGATAACGCACCACGGTCGGTCGCCGTGGCACAGCTCGTGCTGCCAACAGCGGCTGCGCCACATCGAGACGAAAGGTCGGCGGCGGCGTGTCGCGCAGCCAGATCGGCGCAACACGCACGCCGCTATGCAAGTCGATCTCGATCTCGACAAGATTCTGGGCAGCCAGTGACAGCCGGCCGTCATGGCGGCGCGCCAGCGTCCAGTCGGCTGGCTTAGGCGCCAGTTGCCAGTCGGCAACGAATGCAGCCCCGCAGACAATCAGCCAGAGTGCAGCCACCCACACGGCCAGCGGCCACCAGAGCGCGGCCAGGAGGAGCGGTGCCGTCAACAACAGGAGCACAAGCCCGCGCAGGGTGAGTTGCATCAGCGCGCGCCTCCTCGACGCGCAGCGCGCGCCACTTCATTGCGCCCACGCCTGCTCAGCTCCAGTACAACGCCTCCCTGCCTAAGTTCGCGCGTATCGATGAAGCCGTCGGCCTCCAGGCTCGCCACCAACTGCTCGATGGCAGCCGGCGCACGCACGCGCAGCGCAGCGTAATACGACGATCGCTGCGCACGCTCGCTGGCAGCCGAATCACCCGCCAGGAGGCGTACAAGATTGCGCCGTCCCCAGCTCTGTTCGGCCAGCGTCAGCAGGACGATCTGGGCATGCGCGTCGAGGTCGGGAACGCTCTGCGCCTTGGCTATCGGCAACGACGCGCCGCAGTTGTCGCAGACGCCGCAGCGGCTCCGGCGATTGCCCCCGAGATAGTCGGCCAGGTAAGCGTGACGGCAGCGGCGCGTGTGGGCAAAGTCGGCAATGTCGCGCACACGTTGCTCGTCCAGTGCCGCGCGATCGGCGATCATGCGCTCGAGATCGCTGCCGGCACGCGCCGTTGGCTCAAGCAGTTCGATCGCCGCATCGCGGCCGGCCAGGTCGACGCGCAGCCAACCGCTGGCCTGCCACATCAGAAGCCGTTGCTCCAATTCTTCAGGCTGCATGGCGGTGCGTGCCAGCAGTTCGCCGAACTCGCCGGCAACAGCCGACCGGCGCCCCAGTCCCATGCGCTGCACAAAGTCGACAAAGGACGGGTCATCGGCGCCGGCGTTGCGCCGATACAGTTGCAGACTCACTGTGCGCGGGGTGTCGTAGCGTCGGCGCAGCAGACCAGCCTGCTCGAGCATGCTTAACGCCACTCGACCGATCGTTGCGTCTCCTGCGGCTGCGGCCACGACATCGAGCGGGACAAAGCCCAGTCGTCGATCCCCTGCCGTCTGCCGGATCGCACCGTAGACCTTGCGTAAGATGTCGAGGCTCATCCGCCCGTGTTCGGCCAGCCGCAGCATTCTACTCGCATCGTCGTCGCTGTAAAGCAGCAAGCAGAGTGAGTGCTGGCCATCGCGCCCGGCGCGGCCGACCTCCTGATAGTAGCTTTCCACCGAGTTGGGCAGCCCATCGTGCAGGATGAAGCGAATATCACGCTTGTCGATACCCATCCCGAAGGCAACCGTCGCCACAATGACGCTGATCTCACCGCGCATGAAGCGATCCTGTACCTCGTCTCGGTGGTCGATGCCAGCATGGTAGTGCGCCGCGCGGATGCCCTGGCTGCGCAGCACTTCGGCCACTTCCTCGCAGCGTCGGCGCGAGCGGGCATAGACGATGCCACTCCCATTCAAACAACGAACCAGCTCCACCAGGCGATGGATACGCTCGTCATCGGCGCGCACGCGCAGAGTGGCGAGCTGCAGGTTGGGGCGAAAAATGTCGCCCACCAGCACCCGCATGGCATCCTGCGTGCCGAGCAACTGTCGCTCAATGTCCTGGCGCACACGTGGCGGCGCAGTAGCGGTCATAGCCAGCACAGGCGGCGTGCCAAGGTCGCGGTGCGCCTGGCGCAAGTGGAAATAGTCAGGACGGAAATCGTGCCCCCACACGGAGATGCAGTGCGCCTCGTCAATCACCAGCCGGGCAAGGCCAGCCTGGGCCAGGACACGCAGAAAGCCAATCTGGCGCAATCGCTCCGGTGCAGCATAGACCAGCCGCATCTGCCCGGCGGCGATCTGGTCGAGGGCGCGGCGCAGCGCATCGCCGTCCAGCATGCTTGAAATGGCGATAGCCTGACCGCGCAGCGTAGGGGGCAGGTTGTCGATCTGATCTTTCATCAGCGCGATCAAGGGGGAGATGACCAGCGTCACGCCCGCACCGCTGAAGGCCGGCAATTGGTAGCAGAGCGACTTGCCCGCTCCGGTGGGCAGCACTGCCAACACATGCTCGCCGCGCAGTGCGGCAGCCACGATCTCGGCCTGTCCCGGCAATAAGGAGGGAAAGCCAAAGAGACGCCGCGCACTCTCCACAATTGCCCGGTGTTCGGCAGGCGTTAGGTCAGAAACTGCCGAGGGCAGTGCTGCCGCTCCTGCCGGCAGTGCTGCCGGCTCACGCACAGGGTGCGGTGCTGCCGACAGGTTTTCAGCCCCGTGGAGTGCGGCGCGAACCGTGGCCAGGTCGCGGGTGTGGTGCTCGATCAGCCGCTCATTGATCACGCCTACACGGATGGGATCGTCCGTCGCCTGGAAGAACGCCCGTAGCTGCACCAATTCCGCAACCGACAGCCCACCGTCGCGGGCGCTGCGGTTCAACGCCTGGACGCCATAGGCCGCAGCAGTCACGATATCGCCTTGCGCGCGGTGCAAGGCGAGTGCGCCCAGGCTGGCATAACGGCTTTCAGGCGCCAGGGTGACCAGACGATCGAGCGCTCCCTGTGCGCTCGGAAAATCGTGGCGGGCCAGATACACCAGTATCGCCAGGTACCATGCCCGGCTCAGACCTTGCGCCTGTTCCAGGAGTTCATCGAGCACGTGTGTCGCGCGGTCGAATGCGCCGCCGGCGTGCAGCAGTTGAACCAGGGCCAGCCTGGCAGGCAAACCAGGTTGCTGCGCCAGACTGCGCTCCAGCACCTTGACGGCCTCTGCATCGTCCCCCAGGCCATGCAAGGCTGCTGCATGGAGGGCGGGCATGGGGGGCAGGCCGACGCGCGCCGCAACAGCCAGGCAGGCCAGTGCGTCAGCGTAGGCTTCCCAGCGTACGAGAAATTCGACCACACGCAGGCGCACCCCGGCCGGCTGCGCCGCCAGCGCCTCAGTCGACGTCTCCAGTTGTTCGAGCAGCGAAGCAGCCATCGTTGCGCTCAGCACCTCTGACCGTTATGCACGGCCGGCGTACCATTTTTGCATGGCAAAGTGGAGCAGCCAACCAACGCCAATGGCAGCGCTGCCCGCCAGCCAGATCGCCGGCTCGACCCAGAACGCCAGGAAAACGCAGGCAAGCAGTCCGCCCCAGGCGATCCAGCGAGGGAAGCGCCGATGCATGAGCGGCAGGCGCAGGGCCGCCAGGTTGTTGATCGCATAGTAGATCAGCACAGTAAATGCACTGAAAGACCAAGTCAGTTTGACGTTGCCGGAGAGTATGAGCAGGCAGATGACGACAGCAATGGCGACGACGGCAACGGATGGTGTAGCGGTGCGCGCATCGACGTACGCGACAGAGCGCGGCAAGTCGCCCCGTCGTCCCATCGCAAGCAGCACGCGCGATAGCCCAAGGATCAAGTTCAGCAGGACACCCAGCATTGCGGTCATCGCGCCCACGGCCAGCGCAAAACCCAGCCCCGGCACGCCAAACGTCTGGGCAATTGCCTCCAGTGGCGCAGCGGTGGTGGCGGTCAGTTCGGCGTAGACCGCGCTGCCCACAGCGGCCACCGCTACGTAGGCCACGGCCACATACAGGAGCAGGGTCACGGCCAACGTGGTCACGATGGCGCGCGGGATCGTCCGTTGTGGCTCATGCACTTCCTCGCCCAGTGTCGCCACGCGCCCGTAGCCCGTGTAAGCGACGAACATGAGCGCAGTGGCGTGCAGAAACGCCTGCCAGGGCACCTCGCCCGGCGCCGGCGCCCAGAATGGAATGAAACTGCCAGGCGTGCCGGCGGCTGCCGACGGGAGCCCAGCCAGGATAAAAATTCCCAGCGCAGTGAGGGTGATCGACACGATGATTGTGTTGGTACGGTTAGAGCGTCGAATACCGCCCAGAATCACGGCCGTCAGCAGCACAACGGCAGCAATAGCCACGACGATGCGCGCCACATCCTGGCGGATACCAGCCAAGTTGAGCAAATAACCGCTGAAACCGAGCGCCGCCGTGGCGGCTGATGCGCTCTTGGCCAGCAGAAAGACCCAGCCCGCCGTGAAACCCAGCAGCGGTGTGAGGTAGCGATAGCCATACTCGTAGGCACCGCCGCTGACCGGATGGCTGGCCGCCAACTGCGCGCTGGAAAGCCCATTGGCAGTCGCCACGAAGGCAGCTGCGCCAACCGCCAGCACGACGGCCGGCCCGACGATACCCGCACCGATCCCGATGCTGACGAAGACGCCGGTGCCGACGATGGAACCGAGCCCCATCATAACAGCACCGCCCAGGCCAACCTCACGGCGCAACTGTCCGATCTGCGACGACAAAGTGCCCCCCTGCGCCCTCTAACGGCAGCGTCTACACATTGAACCGGAAATGCATGACATCGCCGTCCTGCACGGTGTAGTCGCGTCCCTCGACACGCATTTCACCCGCAGACTTGGCGGCAGCCTCGCTCCCCAGCCGGATATAGGTGGCATAGGGAATGACCTCGGCACGGATGAAGCCGCGCTCGAAATCAGTGTGGATAACACCGGCAGCTTCGGGAGCCTTGGCAGCATGGCGAACGGTCCAGGCACGCACTTCCTTAGGGCCGGCCGTAAAAAAGGAGATCAGGCCGAGCGCATGATAGCCTTTGTGGATAACCTGCTCCAGACCCGTTTCGTGAATATTCATGGATTCCAGAAATTCCAGTCGCTCCACGTCGGAGAGACCAGCCATGTCCTGTTCCAGCTTGGCACAGAGCTTGACGAACTCGGCGTTGTGCTCGTCGGCAATCTGCCGTACCTCCCGCACATACTCGTTGTCTTCGGCCAGGTGATTCTCGTCGACGTTGGCGACGTAGATGACTTTCTTGCCGGTGAGGAAGCGCATCTCCTTGTTCAGCGCCTTGAAGGCTTCGCTCTCGCGCTCAGGGTAGGCGGCAACGGGGATGCCACGCCCCAGTTGCTCCTGCAGCGCCTGGGCAACTTCCTGCACGGCAGCGAGCCGCTTGTCGCCCTTGACATCGCGCGCCAGTTTGTCGAGCTTGCGCTCCAGCTGCTGCAAGTCGGCAAGCATCAACTCGGTGTTGATCACCTCGATGTCGCTGCGCGGGTCAGGCATGGCAGAAACATGAACGACATTCTCATCGTCGAAGCACCGCACTACGTGCACGATGGCCGCCGTCTCGCGGATATTGGCGAGAAACTGATTGCCCAGCCCTTCCCCCTGGCTGGCGCCTTTGACCAGGCCAGCAATATCGATGAACTCTACCGTGGCGTAAATGACTTTTTCCGGTTTTACGAGCTCGGCGAGCCTGTCCACGCGCGGGTCGGGCACGGTGACAATCGCCTTGTTCGGCTCAATGGTGCAGAAGGGGTAATTGGCCGCTTCTGCGTTCTGCGCTTTGGTCAATGCGTTGAAGGTGGTGCTCTTGCCTACATTGGGCAGCCCCACGATTCCGATTCCTAGTGCCATGCAATCCTCATATCCATTCGACAATTCATTTTGAGTAGTCTACACCGGAACGAAGCCCGCTCAGAAACGCTGGCCCGTGCGCGCAGAGTTCACCTGGAAACTATCCTTTGGGCACATCTCGATAGGCACGCGGGGAAAGACCGATGACTTTTTTGAACAGGCGCGAAAAATAGTAGGGATCGGCATAGCCCACTGCGCTGGCTACCTCGCACACGCGCATAGGTGTCACAGCCAACAGCGTGCTGGCATGCTGCATCTTCAGTAGGATGAAATAGTCAAGCGGCGCATGGCCGGTCTGTTCTTTGAAAATGCGCGAAAAATGGGATTCCGACAGACCTGCATGAGCAGCTATCTCAGCCAGTGTCAGCGAACGATCTAGATTGGCGCGCAGAAAGCTGAGCGTCGACTCGATGCTGTGAAATCGACTGCTGCGGGCGCCCACTGAGAAGGCACTGTTGTTGAAGAAAAGTTCGCCCAGCAGACGATGCAGCAACTTGGCACTGTAGATCAGACGCGTGAGCACGAAACCACCAACGAAGACGTCATAACAGGCATGGAAGAGTTCCTGGACAACCTTGTCAGATTGGGCGTCGACCTGTAGCGTACGCATCGACTCGCTGGACAAACGCGCCAGATAGTCGCCCTCACTGCCCTGGAAATGAACCCAGTGAATAGACCAGGGATCGACCATGGCAGCCCCATAGACGTGGGGAGTATGGGCGGGGATTATCAGTACCTCGCCGGGGGCGATGTGGATATGCTGCTGGCCAAACTCAGCCCAGCCGTTGCCTTCAACGCAGTAGATCAGGATATGCTCCGGCGCACCTGCGCGACGCTCTCGATAATGATATTGTGCATGGGGATACCAGCCAATGTCAGTGGGCAGCAACGAGTGCAACAAGGGATGAGCTGCGAAGCGTTCCAAGATCGGCCGTGGGATCACATACTGTACCTGCCCCCGGAAGCCTTCACGCAGCCGAACCGGATAGATTGAGTGACCAGCCATTGCACTTCTCCAAGCAGCAGCACCGATCGTCGTGAAATGCCGATATTCTCCATCTTATCACCCTTCGTGGCTCTGCAGCCGAATCCTGTCCCTGTCGTCCTCTATACTGAAGCGAGTCAAGCGCATCGCAGGGACAGCAATATCCTCTATGTTGTGCTGAGATCGTCTATTGCGCGTGGCTACGCAGCAATGCTAGGCTGGAGCACGGTGAGCCGCAACGAACCTCTGGGTTGCGCACTACATGGATCGCTCAGCCCAGCAGGGAACCCACAACAATGAATGCAAGTACCGAACCAGTCAGTGCACGCGTCGAAAGGGTCACTATTCCGACCTATGGCGTCGGCGCGCCGCAGAAGAATCCCCTGTTTCTCGAAAAACGCGTCTACCAGGGCAGCAGTGGTGCCGTCTACCCTTATCCAGTGATTGAGCGCGTCGAGGAAAGCAAGGCCGACAAGCAGTATACGGCCATCTTTCTCGAAAATCGCTACTTGTTGATCATGCTGCTGCCCGAAATCGGTGGCCGAGTGCAGATGGCGCTGGACAAAACCAACGACTACCACTTCGTCTACTACAACCGCGTGATCAAGCCGGCGCTCGTCGGCCTGACCGGGCCGTGGATCTCTGGCGGCATCGAGTTCAACTGGCCACAGCATCACCGCCCCAGCACCTTCGATTCCGTCGACTACCGCATCGAAGAGCACGCCGACGGCAGCAAAACGGTGTGGATGGGCGAGATCGAGCGGATGTTCCACACCAAGAGCACAGCCGGTCTCCGCCTCTACCCCGACTGTGCCTATCTTGAGATCAACGTTCAGATCTGCAACCGCACGCCCCTGCCGCAGACTTTCTTGTGGTGGGCCAATCCCGCAGTTCATGTCAGCGACGACTATCAGTCCATCTTCCCTCCCGACGTCTTCGCCGTTCTCGATCACGGCAAGCGCGCTGTGTCGACCTTCCCGATCGCTACAGGCACCTACTACAAAGTCAACTACTCGCCCGGCACCGACATCTCACGCTACAAGAACATCCCGGTGCCGACCTCCTATATGGCCTATCACTCCAATTATGATTTTCTGGGCTGCTACGACCACGGACGCCAGGCAGGGATGCTGCATGTGGCCAACCACCACCTCGTGCCGGGTAAGAAACAGTGGACGTGGGGCAACAGCAACTTCGGTCAGACATGGGATCGCCAGCTCACCGACGCAGACGGCCCGTACATCGAGCTCATGTGCGGGGCGTTCACCGACAATCAGCCCGACTTTTCCTGGCTCCAGCCAGGCGAAGAAAAACGCTTCAGCCACATCTTCATGCCGTTCAAGCGAATCGGCGGCGTGAAAAATGCCAGTAAGGACGCTGCGATCAACCTGGAGATCGAGGAGGGTGCAGCCCAAATTGGCGTCTACCTTACCCGCCCGCGCACTGTCACGGTGACGCTTGTCGCAGCAGGCGAGACGCTGTACGCACGTACGGTTGCACTGTCGCCCGAGGAGGTACTGCAGGAACACATCGTGCTGCCGGCTGGCGTAACGCCGCAGCAGATAACGCTGCGCGTGCAGGATGAGCACCGCGAATTCATCGCTTTCACGCCGCTGCCAGACGAGCATCCAACACCGCCCGATCCGGCAACGCCCGCACCAGAACCCGCCGAGATCGATTCCAATGAAGCGCTCTATCTCCACGGGTTACACCTGGAGCAGTACCGCCACGCAACCTACGATCCCGAACCATACTATCAGGAGGCGCTGCGTCGCGATCCACACGACAGCCGCTGCAACAACGCGCTGGGGCTGCGCCGGCTGCGACAAGGAAACTTTGGCGAGGCCGAGGCTTTCTTCCGAACCGCCGTCCAGAGCCTGACGCGGCGCAATCCCAACCCGTATGACGGCGAGCCCTATTACAACCTGGGACTGGCGTTGCGCTGGCAGGGGCGCATCGACGAGGCATTCGACGCCTTCTACAAGGCCGTGTGGAATGCAGCATGGCAGGACGCCGGCTACTTTGAGCTGGCTGCCATCGCAGCGACCCGCAACAAACTGGACGAGGCACTCGACCTGCTCGAACGCTGCCTGGACCGCAACCGGCGCCACTCCAGAGCACGGCTGTTGCGTGCGGCAATCCTACGCCGCACTGGGCAGGTCGCCGCCGCAACGGCTGCAGTGAGCGAGGGGCTTGCACTCGATCCGCTCCACTACGGTATGTTCTATGAAGAGGGGTTGCAGGCCGGCCTGACGGGCCTGCCTGCACTGGTGCAGGACAATCCCCACACCCTCGTGGAAATCGCGCTGGAATATGCGCATGCCGGGCTCTACGACGAGGCAGAGCACCTGCTGGGCATAGCTGGGCCACACAATGCCATGGCCTACTATTATCAGGGCTGGGTCCGTACGCTGGCCAACGGTCGGCTGGGTGCGCCCGCTGATGCCTTTGCTTGTGGGGCCGCGGCAGCGTCCGACACCTGCTTCCCCAACGAGTTGGAGTGCGTCCCGGCTTTGGCTGCTGCAATGGCACAGGATCCACATGATGCGCGGGCGCCCTATTACCTGGGCACCTTCTACTACGCCCACCGCGCCTACGAGCAGGCCATCCCCCTGTGGGAACGGGCCGCGATGCTCGACCCTGACTTCGCCACCGTGCATCGCAACCTGGGCCTGGCCTACATGAACAAGAGGGGGAATGCTGCACGTGCGCGAGACAGGTATGCACGCGCCTTTGCCCTGGACCCTGCCGACGCACGAGTATTCTTCGAACTGGACCAGCTCGACAAGAAGCTTGGACGCGCGCCGGCTGAACGGCTGGCCAACCTGGTTGCACACCGCG